>NZ_JAULLI010000024.1:0-20236 GCF_030518115.1 Ligilactobacillus sp. 110_WCHN | reverse complement strand
TACGAAGGATAATCATGTTAAATCTTTGAATCACCAAATCAAAGATATGCTGTATAAAGATACACAGAATAACGTTTTTCAAATCAATCTTGACGGCAAATGGTATGACATCGACTCTGAAACGTGGTCATATATCGTGGAGTGGACGTCATGGCATTAGTGATTTCGATTTTAATTGAGTTTGTTCTGTTTATCGCTATTATTTGCATAAAAAAATAACGCCAGCACGGCGTCATTTCACAAAGCAACCCTATTATAACAAATTAAAGGAAGTGGCGCTTGTGGATTTATTGCTTGAAATTGATAATATTGATTACAAAGCTACAGCGAAGAATGTAAAAGATTTTCTTGATAATAAATTACCAAGGATTTTAAGACTAGCAAACGAAAACCCAGCGAGTTTAAAGTCACCAACAATATCGGATATGCCAGTTAGTCATGATGGTGGCAATCACAACGAAGATAAGATTATTAAATACATCGCTGCTAAAGAGATGATTCAAGGTGTGGCTCAAGCGTTCCAAAATTGCTCTCAGACATCGCTAGTTATCCTTAAGGGTAAATATATTCAAGGACTCCAAGATTGGCAAATAGAGCAAAATCTGTACTGCTCACACTCAACGTATTTTAAATCACGGGATAAGGCATATAATGAATTTGCAGATTGCTTGGAATTGCAAAAAGGTTGTCCTGATTTGCATGTTTATGAGTAAAGTATATATTCATTTACATAAAAATAACATATAGTAAGGTAAAACATTTTGTCAAACAAGAAGAAGCACTACATGAAATTCGTCGCATTGCTCACGAAGAAAAGCGTGTAGATAAAATGGCTGATAAAGCTGCTGAAAAAGCGGTGAATGGTACAGTTGATGTAATTAATGAAATTAATAAAAGAATTGATAATCTTGATAAAGATTTAGATAATTTAAACGATGACGATTCAAAAGTGAAATCATATTTAGCACAAAAGAAGACGATTCATGATATTAAAGAATTAGTAAAATCAATTTTTTAGTAATGATTTATAAAGATGGTAGTTTGTACTACTATCTTTTTTTATTTTTATAATTTAAATTAATTAATAAGATAAATATGTCTTTTAATTGCATATATCTAAAAGGTGCTGATATAATTGAATTACCCCATAAAGGAGGATTTAACTATGTTACATTGGATTTGGGTTATAATCGTTGGCGCACTCATCGGCGCAATTGCTGGATGGATCACCAGACGAGGTGATTCAATGAACTGGTTTTTCAATATTATTGCCGGACTATTAGGATCCTATCTCGGAGAAGCGCTATTGGGTTCTTGGGGATGGGAAGTAGCAGGAATGGCAATATTTCCTTCTGTAATTGGTGCCACAGTGTTAGTATTGGTATCAGTGATGGTACTTAACTTACTTAGGAAAGACTTTTAATGTTAGGTTAGTAGCTTGTAAATAAGTCAATGGGGTATAAAGATAGCGTAGTTGCTATCTTTTTTGTTAGTTAAATAAAAAATTGAACTTATAAGCAGTAGTTATTACTACTGTTTTTTTATTTTACAAAAAATTTGTTAAAGTGAACAATCACTAAACAAACTGAAAACAATTCTCGAACACTGCTCGAACTGATAAAGGTTTATTATGATATTGTTGAAAGATAAGCGATAGCGAATAGCTACCGCTTTTTTATTTAAGGAGGTGAGTAGAATGCCATGAAACTAACGCATAAGCAACGAATGTTTGCTGATGAGTATTTAAAGTGCGGTAATGCAACAGAAGCGGCGATAAAAGCTGGATATTCAAAGAAAACTGCACGGGTAATTGGCAACGAAAACCTGACAAAACCTTACATTAAGGCTTATGTAGTTGAAAAGCAGAAAGAAATCGAATCACACAAGATTGCGGATGCAAAAGAAGTTATGGAATTTTACTCATCTGTATTGCGTGGCGAAGCTAAGGAAACTGTTGTTGTTTCTACTCCGCTTGGTATGAAGAAAACAGAAAAAGAGCCTGATATTAAAACAAGGCTGTCAGCTGGTAGAGAACTGATGAAACGTTATCCAGCAAATGATCCAGTAATCGAACAACAATTACGCAAGTTAAGAGCGGACGCTGATTTAGCAGAATACAAAGCCAATTTAATCGCTAATCCGGATAAAATTCCAGACAAGACAATTATTGTAGATGATATACCAAAGGAGAATAACGATGACACGGACGATTAAGATTAGTGACAACATCAACCCGCATTTCTACAAGATGTGGAACACAACTAAACCATACATCGTTGCTAAAGGCGGACGTGGTTCGTTTAAGTCATCTGTGATTAGTCTCAAATTATTAACGATGATGAAGAAAGAAATTGCACTTAATCACCAAGCTAATGTCATTTGTGTTCGTGAAAATGCTAGCCATTTACGTGACAGTGTTTACCGCCAAGTTGAAATGGCGATGAACTGGCTTAATTGCCGTGATGAGTTTAAATTTAGAACAAGTCCGTTGACAATTACGCATATCCGAACTGGATCAACGTTTTATTTTTATGGTGCTGATGATCCGCAAAAACTTAAATCAAACACCGTTCCGAATGTGATTGGTGTGTGGTATGAAGAAGCAGCAAACTTGAAAGATGCTGAAACGTTTGACCAGTCAAATACAACGTTTATTCGTCACCGAAGCCCGTATGTTGACCAAGTGAAGGTATTTTATTCTTACAACCCACCAAGAAACGCGTATTCGTGGATTAATGAATGGATTGAGAAGAAGTATCAAGACGATAGCTACTTTATTGATACAAGTACCTACTTAGATGATGAGCTTGGATTTACTGATGAGCAAACGTTAAAGATGATTGAAAACATCAAAAAGAACGATGAAGAATATTATCGTTGGTTGTATCTTGGCGAAGTTGTTGGACTTGGTACGAATATCTATAACATGAAACTATTTCATGCTACGAACAACGTTCCACCAGAGCAGATTAAAAAGCTGGTCTTTAGTTGCGATACAGGTTATGAAGTATCAGCAACGGCTTACCTGTGTTTAGCAATCACTTACGATAATGAAGTTTGTTTATTAGACACGTATTATTATGATCCAACCAAGCACAGTCAAAAGAAAGCGCCAAGCGATTTAGCAAAAGACTTACACGAGTTTGAAGAACGCAATATGCAAAAATATCGCATTGATTACGTTCAACGCTTAGCAGATAGCGCCACGGCTGATTTTGCGTTGGATAATGAGTTTCAGAAACAATATGGCATTTACTTTGAACACACACATAAAAAGCGCAAAGACGCCATGATTGGTTATGTACAGAACTTCCTAGCAACTGGGAAGTTTTTTTATTTGAATACCGAAAGCAATCAGATTTTTTTAGATGAGCATAAAAAATACCGGTGGGATGAAAACACCATGCATGATGAAATCCCGAAACCGATTAAAGAGCATGACCATACATGCGACTGCTTGCAGTATGCCATTTTAGAAAATCGGTTTGACTTGAATTTGATCTAAAGGAGGTGGAAACGTGCCAAAAGAATTAATGAGTATTACCGATGATCCGCGAATTAACGTTAATCCGGAAATGTACGACACGTATATCAAAGAGGCGTTAGTTTACTACAAAGGTAATTTTCCAAACGTTAAGTATCGTCCAAGCATTGGCAATGATGGACGCCATGAATACATCAAAGAACGTCCGTTTAACGCTTTGAACATGACAAAAGCAATGTGCCGGCGAATGGCGTCGATTATCTTTGGTAAAACAGCGGAATACAGTTTTGAAAATGAACAGCTTGGCGTGTTTATTAATGATGTATTCCAACAAAACCGGTTCAACGACAACTTGCAAGAAAAGCTTGAAAAGGCGATTGCGACCGGTGGTTTTGCTGTTCGTCCATATGTTGAAAATGACGAGGTTAAAATTGCGTGGTGTGACGCCGATCAGTTCTACCCGCTTGAAAGCAATTCAAATGAAATTAAAGAATGCTGTATTGCGTCAACTACCGTCAAACCTGGCGAAGAAAAGAACGAATATACGTATTACACGCTGTTAGAATTTCATCAATGGCAACAAGACGGAACATATACAATCACTAACGAATTGTACAAATCAGATGATGAGTCAACTGTTGGTGAACAAGTTCCACTTGATGAAGTATATGACGATTTACAAGATGAAGTGGTATTTCATAACATCTCACGCCCGTTATTTGCCTATTTCAAAATGCCAAGCGCCAATAACAAGGTATTAAGAAGCCCATTAGGTTTGGGAATTGTTGCTAACAATAAGAACACGTTAGACAACATCAACTACACGCATGACGCTTTTATGTGGGAAGTTAGAACCGGGAAACGTACGATTTTAGCGCCTGCGCAAATGATTGCATTTGATGAGCACCACAAACCAGCGTTTGACGTTGATTCAGACGCCTTTGTTGCGGTTAACGCAAGCGCACAAGACTTTAAACCAACTGAATTAAATTCAGATATTCGTGTTGAAGAGTTTACGCAAACTATTAATTATTGGATTGCGGAGTTTGAAAGTGGCTGCGGTGTTTCAAATGGGACATTTAGTTTTAATCCACAAAGTGGCTTGCAAACTGCAACACAGGTTATCAGTGAAAATTCTCAAACGTATCAAACGCGGGAAAGTATCCTGACGAATCTTGATAAATGTATTACTGATTTAGCAACCGCAATTATTGAAATGGCGTTGACACCGGCATTATTTAACAATGGCGAAACACCATTACCAGCGGACTTGTTAAACTCAATTGATTTTGGAAATATCGGCTTATCAATTCATCACGATGATAGCGTGTTTGTTGACGCTAATACGCAGCGTGATGAAGATTTGAAAGTAGTTAATGCCGGAATCATGAGTAAGAAGACGTTCTTAATGCGTAATTACGGTATGAGTGAAGAACAAGCCGAACAGGAAATTCAGGAAATCAACAAAGAAAATGCCGAAAAGCCAATGCCAAAAATGACGGCACTTGATCAGGCGATGACCTCATTTGATGAGGACGAGGGTGATTAACCATGCTATCACGACAAGATTTAGATAGGCTCATCGACAAAATGGTTAAGCAATACGGCGACATTGAAACCGCATTGTTAAACCTAATCGCTGATTATCTTAAAAAAGGCGATATTGATTCGGTTGATGAGATTTACCAATGGCAAGCAGAACACACTGCCAACGCCGATGAATTGGCTGCAACTGCTGCTTTTATTGCTCAACATTTTCAAGATAGTAATTTGAAAGATACCAAGGCAATGTTAGAGGCTAACGGACAACAGATTAGCGATGAGATTAACGCAGAGCTATCAAATTTAACGTCTAAGCACGTCAAAACACAATCAAGTGAAATTATCCACGATAACGTTACAACGGTGTCACAGGAGATTAAAACGGGCATGATGAACCTGATTAATCGAAACGTATCAAGCAACGCCTTAGCAGATATTTACAAGAACATCACTAATCAGTGCGTTACAGACGTGGTAAACGGTGGAAAAACACTTGAACGGGCGATTGATGACAATATTTATGAACAAGTCGCCAAAGGAATTCCAACCGGTTTAGTTAATCGGCGTGGTGCGGTATTGTCGCTTGAAGGTTACTCACGATTGTGTATTCAGACGGCTGTTAATCGAACCTTTGAAGATATTCGCATGAATGCGATGAGTGATTACGGCGTAACGTTGGGCTTGTATTCAATGCACTTAGCAAGTCGGCAAGCGTGCGCACCTATTCAACATCAAGTGATTAATTTAGTACCGCCCGAAAGTCCGGATTATAACGACAAGTACGATAGCTTATACAATCACGGATATGGCGAACCGGGCGGAGCGAGAGGTAAACAATTTATGCCCCTCGAAAAAACATTGTGAACCTTATTGCCTAAGGGTGTTTTATTATACGGTATTAATTGCAATCAATTTATCGTATAATAAGGCTAACGGGGAAATCCCACGAGGACAATCCCGTGCTAAGCTCAAAGGTGGTGTATACAATGATTGGGATTTATAAGATAACAAACAAAATTAATGGAAAAACTTACATCGGACAAAGTGTTGATGTGAGTAGGAGACGGCAAGAGCATTTCAAACCATATCGAAGAGAAAAATCTCTAGAACGAACACGCCCTTTGTATAAGGATATCGCTAAATATGGAAAAGAAAACTTTTCTTTTGAAGTGATAAAAGAGTGTCCAAAATCTGAGTTGGATAAATGGGAAAACTATTATTTATCTAAACAAGATAAAAACAAAAGCTATAATATATCTTTTGACGCAATTCCTATGCACGATAAAAAGCAATCGGAAAAGCACGGCAAGTTTTTTTCTGATTGGAATAAAAAACAATGGGCAAAAGAAAGCTATCGAAAGGAACGTTCGGAGGCTTCTAGCAAGCTACAAAAAGAACGTTTAAAAAATCCTGATTATTTAGCTGAGAAGTCAGCTCAGCTAAAGAAGTATACTGACTCACTAAAGAAGAAAGTCGCACAATATAGCAAAAGCGGAGAGTTAATAGCCGTTTATAACGGAACTCGCGAGGCTGAAAGAGCCACCGGAATAAGCTCTCAAACTATTAGTGCAGTAGCTTTACATAAACCGCACAGAAAAACAGCTGGTGGTTTTAAGTGGGAGTATCTTTGAGAAAGTGTAGAGACTATCGAAAGCACAACAAAAAGACGGTTCCCCGTCTTTTTTTATTGGAAGTGAGTAGAGTAGGACGGAAGATAGGCTACTGTCCGAAGTGCAATGCCAGCGCTTTATAGCGTTGAGAAGATATAGTCCGACACTCGTAGCAATACGAGAAAACAGTAAAGGTAAATTGCAAGCACTACATCACGCCGTTTGTCGAAGGCGTAAGTAGTGTACCAGACAATCCGTTTCCTGATTTAACACCAGAGCAAGCTGTTAAAAATGGGCAAATTCAAGCCAAACAACGCAATTACGAGCGTGCAATTCGTCAAGCAAAGAAACAACTTGCAATGGCGAAGCGTTTAGGCGATGAGCAGGGTATTAACCGATTTAACCAGCTTATCAAGGGGCGTCAAGCAAGGTTGCGGCAATTAATCAAAGACAATGATTTCTTAACTCGTGATTATTCACGGGAACAGATTAGGAGTTGATTGATATGTTTAAAAGGAAGCGGGAACAGTCCGATTTAAAACTTTTACGAATTGAATTAACAAGAGTTACTTTGTCAAGCGGTGAGCATTTTTTAGTTGTTGAGCCGGTTATGTTGCTTGCTAAAAGATTATATCGCAGCAATGGTTACGTTTTTGTTCATGAGTTTGATAGCGTAAGCCATTTTAGAAAAAACTTATTCGCAAAGATTTAATTACTAGGGTAGAAGATTATTCATTTGTTTTTAGGTGTGATGACTTACGAAAGTCAAGCGATAGATTTAACGAAACGTGTAAAAAAGAAAATACAGAACATGGATTGGTGATTATGTATGGAAAAGAATAAGTATCAAGCTTCAATTATTGATATGGACGTTAAAACCGAAGGCCGCGGAACAACTGCGAGAATGTCTTTCACAGTCGATATTATTCCTGGTATTGATTACCACAAAATTGATAGAGTGGCACTGACAAAGAAAATCAACACTGTTACATCAGAAATTACAAATGCTATTGCGCGTTCTAACTCAAGCGACTCTATCGAAAAAGTAATAGGCATTGGCGACAAAGAATACTATTACAGAGACGGGAAACTTTTTCCAAAAGAATAATAATTCGCCCTAAGCATGGCGTTAAACTGCTTATTTTTTATTCCAAAAACTCTATCGTGGCGAACACGTAAAACTCGTAGGAGGAACACATGGAAAGAAAAACATTAGAAGAAATGGGCTTAGATAAAGACCAAGTAAACACGATCATGGCAGAATTTGGTAAAAGCGTGAACGGACTAAAGGAACAAGTCGACACCTTAACTGCTGAACGTGATAGTTTCAAAAAGCAAGTTGATACCAGCAATAAGCAATTAGACGAAATGAAAGCCAACATTAAAGATAATGATGATCTCAAGAGTCAAATTGCAGACTTGCAAGGACAGCTCAAGGAAAGCCAAGAAAACGCCAAAGCAGAGTTATTAAGTGTTAAGAAGAATAATGCTATTAACAACGCTTTACGTGAAGCACATGTTCGTGATAACAAGGCTATCATGCCATTTCTTAATACAGACGAAATCAAGTTTAACGATGACGGTTTAACCGGCTTGAAAGGTCAACTTGAAGAGTTACAAAAAAATAAGTCATTCCTATTTGAGCAACCTGAACCACCAAAAGAGCCGGAAGAACCGCAAGGAATTAAGGCAACTGCCGGTAAGGTTTCAAAGGGCGATGACGGCAAACCAACTCCGATTGATGTCAAGAACATGAGTTACGGAGAATTGCTTAAACTCAAAGAAACCAACCCGGAAAGATACCAACAAGCCATTAAAGAATTTATTTAGGAGGTATGCAAAATGGCTATTACACCAACAGACATGACAACATCAGGCGTAGGTTCAAACGCCGTAGAAAGCGACTCAACAATGATGAGCCAATCAAATACAACACAAGGGAATGGATTTATTGATCCTCAAGTCTTAACAGCAATGGTTTCGGCACAATTACCAAACTACTTAAAGTTTGCTCCAATGGCTGTTGTTGATACTACATTGGAAGGACGGGCAGGGACAACCGTAACAGTTCCACGGTGGAAATACATTGGTGAAGCAACAGACGTCAAAGAATTAGGTGCAATTCCTTTGAAGGAACTCTCTGCTTCAATGCAAGACATCAAAATCAAAAAGGCTGGTATCGGTTCTCAATATTCAGATGAATTTGCTTTATCTGCTTACGGCGATCCGATTTCAGAAATCACACGCCAATTAGGTATGTCAATCGCCGACCACGTGGATAACGACTGCATGAATACATTGCTTAAAGCTAAATTGACTTGCTCAAATGTAAATGATTTAACATTAATCAACGCTTTGGAAGCAACTTTTGTGAATAATACAACGGTTGGTAATGATACAACCGAAGCCACAGCAATGATGAACGGTGTTATCGTTATGAACCCACAAGATGCCAACGATTTAATCGCTGCTGCAATGGATGCTTATAAGCGCCCAACACAATTAGGCGATAATGTATTAATTCAAGGCAATGGTGCATTAGGTGAAATCTTAGGTTGGCAAATCGTCACATCACGTAAGTTAACTAAAGGTAAAGCTATTGCTATGAAGCAAGGCGCTTTGGGTATTTACATGAAGCGTGGCGTTGCAGTTGAAACTCAACGGGACATCATTCACAAAGCTACAATCATCACAGCTGACGAACACTATGCAACAGCTATCAACGATGATTCAAAGGTTTGTGTCATCACATTAACTGCTCCAGCTTCATCAAGCACAGCAGGCAAATAGAAAACAGGAGGTGTCTAGATGTTAAGTTATGACACCTATACTCAATTAGGTTTCAAAGCCTTGACGCAAGAACAATTTGAGAAACAAGTTTCGATTGCGCAAACGTTAGTGGAGAACATTACGAACCAGTTCTACGCTGACGGTTCAGAACATACTATCGAGCAAGATTTACAAAGTCCGGATAGCTTTATTAAGCGCCGGGCTTTAATTTATGAAAAAGCAATCTGTATGCAATGCGATTTTGCGCAGGAATACGGCGCAACGCCGGCAGAACAAACCACGGGGGCAATTAACAGCGTGCATATTGGCAACGCGTCAATCAATTACAACAAAGGAGCAACGGTTGACGATGTTACCTATGGCAATTCAGGCGTTTCAATGTTAGTCTTTAACATTCTGTACCCAACAGGTCTACTTTATTCAGGAGTAGCCGTCGTTGATCTTCTCTTATAGAATTCCGAAAGCGTTCTGCAATCAAAGCGTGTCAATCGTTTTGGACGGTACAAAGGCTAATTTGTACGGTCAGAAAGAAAAACAACCGCCAATTAACGTTGACAATGTTGTTTTTCAGCTTGAAACGATTTATTCCGGTGATAATAACAACCGCGTTAAAGTCGCCGACGGCACGTTATTCATCTTCAACCAAGTTTCAACGCCTTTTCCTGATATTCCAGTAGATTCTACGGGATATATCGAATGTGAAGGCAAGAAATACAGTATTTCGCACATATCAATCAATAAAGAACCGACAAGCAACAACATTTGGAGCTACGAGGTGCAAGTCAATGCCTATCAAGGTTGATGTAAACGTTGATATGAATAGAATTAACGATCGCATTAACAAAGCCCGCAAGCCAATGGCTAACCAGTTCATGTTGGAAGCCGATAAATATGTCCCACGCAGAAATGGAACATTGCGGCAAAGCGGGCAAATTATCAACGGTGGTAAGTCTATTCAGTGGAATACGCCATACGCTCACTATCAATACTTGGGAGTTTCAAAATTGGGGAAAACAGACTGGACGTATACCACGCCTGGAACTGGGCCAAAATGGGACGAAAGAGTAAAGAGTGATCCGCAGGCAATGAAGAATATTGCAGACGCTTTTAGAAGGAGTTTTTAAATGGATTTAACAGAAATGTTGGCAACAAAGATTAACGAAATGCAAAATTTGCCTTATCCGTGCGTGATTAATTACTTATCAGAGAATGAAGGCTTAGCAATCTATCCGGTCGTTGGTTCAGCGACCGAATTTGCAGACTGGGCCGGAAATTTGACTAAGAACATCAAATACGAGATTCAAATGCGTGGTACTGATCCGCAACTATGCACTAATACCATGTGGCGAATTGCAAGCATGCTAGATAGCTTAGAGAAACTCGATAGTAAAAACGGTTCGTATATTTTCCAAGATTTAAATATCGACAATGAGCCAAGCTTAACGGACGCTGACACTAGCGGTCATTTCCAGTACACGCTTGGCTTTTCTGTTCAAATTTATCAAACGAAAGGAATGTTAAACAATGGCTGATACAGAAAATACATCATCAGTAACTCCAGCAGGAGCAAGCTCATCTCCAGTAACATCAACTGGCGCAACTTTAGGAGATGTTGGCGATAAGACAAGTTCACAATTAGGCAACTTAAAACGTCCTCAAAACTGGGTCAACAAGTTTGAATTGGATATGAACATGGGCAAGGATCCAGCAAATATTTCAAACGCTAAATGGGTTGACCTTGCTCAAGGTATTTCATCAATTACACCAACGTCAAATGACACAACAACCAAGGCGTCATATTGGAACGACAAAGGTTTCCAAGAAATGGACGTTACAGGGAAAGATATTTCAATCGCTGTTAAAGGTGTTCGTGTTGTTAACGATCCGGCACAAGATTTCATCTCATCGTTATTCTTGAAGATGGGCGACCAATGCCGGACGTTATTGCGTTGGACGGACCAATCAAACAACGTCATTCTTGCTTCTGTCACAATTACTAAGATTCAAACAATGGGTGGGAATGCTAACGCATATCAAACATTCTCATTCACAATGAACTTAAACGGTGCTCCTATCTATTCAGCAGGAACAGGTAAGAACAATGATGATGGAACAGGTTTGAATGGTGTATCAAATACAGCCGGTAGTTCAAACGGTGGAGTTCAATAGTAATTAAGGAGTGATTATTCATGACAGTAATTGATTTAACTGGTGAAAAGTATAAGCAAAATAAAGTGGTAGTTAAGTGCGGAGATAAGGAATTTTCTGCGGTTGCTAATGATAAAACATTGGATAAGATCATCGCAGCAGGCAAGAAACAAATCAAAGACGGGTTTGTTTCAAGTCGTAATTTTGAAAAACTTTCAGATAACGATTTAACAAATAAACAAATCGATCAATTAGTAGATAGCGCGGTTGATACCGTGGCAAACGCTAAGGAAGATTACGTGGAATTAGCGAATGCGATTTTTGGTCGTGGTGCGGGAAATGCGATTTATAAGGCAGTAGGTAACTCAACAATTGTTATGGCTCAAGTCATGAATGATGTAACTGATGAGTTATACGCTAAAAACGCCGAAATGCACAACAAGTACCATAAGAAACCGGAAGAAGTCTAATCATGCTATCGCTGACAAAAGGCTTTGAAGATCGGGTTAAATTGTCAGATGGCAAAACATACAAGTTAAGATTGGATTTTCAAACTGTGTTGACATGGTATGAAATGCTGGAAGATGATGATTTGACCGAATACGACAAAGTCATCAATGCTTTTTCGTTGTTTGTTGGCGATGTCCCGGTTTCAGTTAATGAAAAGGCTAGATTAGTCAATTACGTTGCTCAAATAATCACAGAACGGCCGTACGGCAATAATAAAGTGCTAGAGGACACAAAGCACAATGTTAATCACAAATATTTCTCATATACCAAGGACGCAGAAGCAATCTATGCGTCCTTTTTGTATGACTACAACATTGACTTGCTGGAGTGCCCGGGTATGCGGTGGGAGAAATTTCAAGCACTTTTCAACAATTTATCCGAAGACAGTCCACTTATGCGAATTGTCCGGATCAGACAAACAGATACGTCAAACATGGAAGGCGAACAACTAGAACGTATCATGGAACTTCAAACATACTACATGCTTGATGAAAAAGATACGGCCGAAAACGTTGAGCAAGATATGACGAGCGTGTTTGGAATGTTGAAAGCAAATTCTGTTCGGAAAGGAGGATAAAATATGGCAGACAGTGACGGCCAAGTCGTAATTGACCTGTCCTTGCGTAAAGACGGCATTCAATCAGACATTCAATGGTTAACGGATAATCTGAAGAATATTGGTGCAAATGTCAGCGCCGATCAGATTTCTGAAAAATTTGAAAATGCAATGAATGACGCTAAAGGAACGGTTAAGGACGCAATCAACGACATCAACGGCAAAAAAGCAGAGCCGAAGATTGGCGCAAACGATGAGCAGTTAAAAGACAAGGCCGAAGAAAGCAAAGAACAGCTTGACTCAATCGGCAATAAGAAAGTGTCTGCCAAGATTAAAGCAGACGCGGCCAACCTGCTTGAAAAAGCAGAGCAAAGCGACAAAGCTTTAGATAAGATTCCGAAATCGGTTAAGTCTGAAATTATCGCGCAGGCAAACGACGCCGGAATTATCAACTTTGAAAAGATCCTTGATAAAATTCCAAAATCAATTAAAACAGAATTAATTGCCGATGTTCGTGACGGTAAAGCAATTGATTTTGAAGAGACGTTGCGCAAGATTCCAAAGGAAAAGGCGACAACGTTAAAAGTCAATGATGAAGCAACCGAACCAGTTAGACGCTATACGTCATCGGTCAGCCAAGCGAGTGAAAAGACACACACCTTGCGTGATGTGATGATGGGTACGTTTGTTGGAGGTCTTGTACAAAGCGGTATTTCTGCAATCACTAACGGTTTACATGCAATGACGCAAGCTGGGGAAGAATACAACGTTCAGCAAGATACCATGAAGATCAACTGGGAAAACCTTACCCGTGAAGCACCACAAGACGGGCAACAAATGGTCGGAATGATTAATGATTTTGCCCAGAAATCTATCTATTCTAGCGAATGCTTAGACAAGATGGCGCAGTCGTTCTATCACGTTCATTCAAACGCCCAGGAAACTAAGCAATGGACTCAAGATTTCGTTAACTTAGGTAGTACGTTGCACGTATCAAATGACGCCTTAGCCGAAGCAGCGGAACAATTTGCAAAAATTGAAGCCGGTGGGAAAGCTAATGCGGAAGATATGCAAGTCATGATTAACCGATTCCCAATGTTTAGTGAAGCTTTGCAAAAGGCAACTGGGAAATCAATGCAACAGTTGTATCAATTATCTGCACAGGGTAAGTTAACAGCTGATGTATTTTCAAAAGCATTGGATGAATTGGGAGATAAGTATAAAAAATCTCAAGCCGAAGCGATGACATCGTTTCAAGGGATGACCATGCACTTAAAATCTCAATTTAGCGTGTTGAGTGGAGATATTATGCAATCCTCATTCAAGATGAGCAAATCTGCCTTGAGTGCAATCAACAAATTAACAAGCAACGATAGCATGCAAAAATATGCTAAGTCTATTAGTCAAGCCTTTGGGACGGCGCTAACAGGGGTAACTAAGGTTATTCAATACGTTGCCGATCACCAGGAAGATATTATGAACGTGATTAGCAGTCTAGGGAAAATAGCCGGAACAATCGGCAGCTCTGTTTGGGACACGTTTAAGAGTGTCATTTCGGGAATCGCTAGTGCATTCAATTCATTAAGTGGCAATGCGTCAAAGTCTAACGATCCATTAAAAAACGTTTCTAACGCTTTAAAGGAAATCGCTAGTCATAAGCAGGCTCTTAAAGATATTGGGACAATTTTAGCAAGTATCTTTGTAACTAAGAAAATAAGCGGTTTTATTATTGGATTGACTTCCTTTGTTGCTAAAGCAAAAGAAGTCACAGGAATTGTAGATGGATTAAAAGCGACATTTGCAATGTTAGGTGGGCCTATCGGAATTGCCGTAGCAGCTATCGCAGGTTTAACCGTTGCTTTTGTAGGTTTATACAAGAACAACCCGAAATTCAAAGCGTTCGTTGATGGAATTGTTAAAGGGGCTAAGCAAGTTGCTGAAAACGTGGGCAAATTCTTTGGCCAAGCGTTCAAAGCAATTGGCGACTTCTTTAAAGGACAAACCAAATGGCAAAAAGATTTTGGCAAGTTTGTATCAGGAATTGTTAAAGACGCTCAAAGCATGGTTAAGGGTGTTACTCAAAGCAAACCTGCCAAGGCGTTTCAAGATATTGGAAAATCAATCAGCGATTTACTTAAAGGCAATATCACTTTTAAACAATTCTGTTCAAAGATTTCTTCTGATTTCGGAACACTTGGTAAATTCTTTGCTAAAACAAGCCCGTTCGGTTTGATTACCAAAGCGATTGGAAATTTGGTTAAAGATACTAAATTTGGTCGTTGGTGTACTAGCACAGTAAACCAAGTGAAGAAAATGGGGACGGATATTGGTAAAAACGTTAAAAGCATGGCTAGTGATGTGACAAAACGTTTTAACGATATGATGAACCAAGCCGGTAAGAAAATCAGCACAGGTTGGAAAAACATGACGCATGACATTTCAAACGGTGTTAAAGCGGTTGTTGATTCCCACAGTAAGCTTCACAATCAAGTAATTTCTAAGGTTAGAGACACCATGGGAGTATCTAGTACCACGTTTAAGAACGGATATAAAACTATCCAAGATTACACCAAGACGTGGCATGACCTCGTTTCAGGAAACTGGAGCGATTTAAACGGCGATTTAAAGAGAGTAACAAATGACCTTGTTTCAACCGCTAAAAGCTTGTTTAAAGATATGTACAACAAGTTGGACGATATGACGAATGGTAAGTTAACCGATATTCGGAATACTTGGCACAAGATTTGGGACGACATCACGGAAAAGGTCGGTTCATGTGTTCGGTCTATTGGAAACCACGCCGTTGATATTGTCAACAACGTAATCAAGCCGATTAATGACATGATTAGCAAGGTTACTGATGGTGTTAACTGGGTAATTGACAAGTTTGGTGGCGACAAAATTAAAGCACCAACTATTCCTGAACTCTCACACTTTGCAACTGGTGGGACTGTTGGTTCAGGTGGAACCTTTGCAATGGTAAACGATAGCGGAGATGACGACTACCGCGAAATGTTTGCTACTCCTGATGGAAAAATTGGTGCATTCCCGGAACAGCGTGATTTCATGACGTTCTTACCCGAAGGAACACAAGTTTTGGACGGTAAAAGCAGTAGAATGTTAGCCGATATGATGGGAATTCCAGCATTTAAAGACGGGACCAAAGATAAGAACTTGTTTGAAAAGATTTTCGACAAGGCACACGATATCTTTGAAGATATTACCGATATTCTTGCCCACCCGTTAGAATTCTTGGAAAAGATTTTCACTAATAAAATTGGCAAGCTATCAGCTAAAGCCGTATTCCCTGAAGAATTAATTAAACATGCTCCAAGTGCATTCGCTAAATGGGGTATTAATTGGGTTAAGAAATTGGCTAAAGATTTCAAGGAACAGATGGAATCAGGTAGCGGAAATGGCGTTAGTTATGGTGCAGCTAATAACCCTGGCGGTGCTGGAGTAGCTCGTTGGCGTCCGGTTATTATTGAAGCCTTTAAGAATTTAGGCCAAGATAACCCGCCTGACTGGAAGATTGAAAAGTTACTTAGACAAATTGCCACTGAATCTGGTGGGAATCCTAATGCTCACCAAGGAAACATTGGTGATATTAACAACTTGCGGGGGACTCCTGCACAAGGTTTACTTCAATTCGTTCCAAGTACATTTGCCGCATGGAGCAGACCAGGACACACAAATATTTATTCAGGATTAGACCAATTAATGGCGGCCATTTACTGCCTTGACCACGGTGGCGAAGGTGGTTGGGGAAATATTGGTAATGGTCATGGTTGGGACAATGGCGGAATTGTCGACTATAAACAAAAGGCTTGGATAGCTGAAAACAATCGGGAATACGTTATTAATCCACAACGTGCAAGCGCTGATGAATTACTTAGGAAAGCAGCTGAAGAAAGAGCTGCTTATGATCCTAATTCAGAAATTGCTAAGGCTATTTCAGGAATGAACATGGCACGGCAATCTAACGGGTCAATGATTCCTAACGTAACACAAATTAGTAACGCTTATACGTCATCAAATCCAGCGGTGGCTTCATCTGCTCAAGACAATCGACCAATTAATATTTCGGTTGAATTAGACGGGCGCACAATTGCCAATGTGTCATATCCATATCAGAAAATGTTGCAAGCGTCAGATATTCGTATTCAAGCAAGAAAGGGAGGTGGAGCTTTTGCCTAGTATTATTGTTCAGCAATCAGACGGAACGTCATACGACTTGGACGATTGCGATTTCAAGGTAATCAGCTTTGATCCGCCACAACTGGCTTATAATCAATCTTTTCAACAGATTTATGATGACAAGCCAATTCTTTCACAAACGACTGTCCAGCAAGCAACAATTCCGCTCACTCTAATGGTTCGGGCACATGATTTTGAAGATTACGAATTGCAGGTTGTTAAGCTGCGAAAAGTATTTTCGAGCTTTGAACCATTTTACGTGATTAATAGTCGCATTCCATATATCAGATACAAAGTAGTTGCTCAAGGCTTTGATATTAAGCGCTTGAACAACTTTTATTTTTCTCAAAATGTAACTATCAATCTATTAATGGTCGATGGTTGCGGGGAAACCGTGGGAATGACATCTGATGACTCATTTGTTAATGATTTAAGTTCTTGGGGTTACGGCGAGAACGCACCTAATACACCACTGAAATACAGCTTTAACAGCAATAGTTTCAGTTTTTGGAATTTAGGTAATATCCCACTAAAAGCCGATAGCCGACCTGTCCTGATTAAGTTCAAAGGAAATGCTAATAACTTAATCATCAAGAATGATACGACAAATCAAACGTGGCAATTAAATTCGCAAATCACATCGGATAAAGAACTAGATATTACAGGAATGAAGCCTGTTTATAATGGTTCAAATCTGTTTGCGAATACTAATCACGCTTACCTTGATTTTGCTGTGGGTGAAAATAAAATCCAAGTTCAAAACGCAAGCGACTTCAATATTTCATTTGAAACGAGGTTCTATTACTAATGACAATGTTAATCGTTCAAGATATTCAGGGACACCAAGAGCCGTTAATGGTTCAGAACCTGCATATCACTAAGCAATTAAACACATTGACGCAGATTGATTTCAATACGGTAAACACGCCCGACAATGAGTCTGCCTTTGAAATGATCCAACCTCGTTCCGTTTTTATTGACCCAGTAGACAATGAGATTTATCGCATTAGTCAAAAGACTGGTCAGGAGCTTGGAGATTTATACCAATTGCAAATTACCGCTTTGCAAGTCCTGACTGATTTAAGCGATACGTACATTAAAGACGTGATGTACAACACACAGTCGCTTGATTCGGTTATGAGTTTTATTACTAAGGGTACAAAGTTTGGATACTCTTTACACGGAAATTTTGCCAATCATGATTTCGGTTCAAAAGGCTCTGACGGCGGTTCGCCGTTTGGTAATGCGCTAGCTTATGACCTGTTCATTAATTCGATTGTTAAGGACTACAACGTTGAATGGTCGTGTCATGGTTACCATATTGATTTATACAATCAGATTGGTAGTGAAAATCAATTCGTATGTATCGATAAAGACGACGTTTACGCTTTACAAGAAACGGCTGATTTTACCACGCTTAAAACGCAGATTTTCGGTACGGGTAAAACGGATGGAAATGGTAATCCGACTATAAGTACAACGTATACCAGTCCAAATTCAAAACAATTCGGAATTATCGAAGCTAATCCGTATTCAGATGATCGGTGTACAGACGTTAACACGCTAACAAATGAATTGAAAGCTCAACTCCAAGATTACCCGCTTGTCCAGTATCAAACTAATGTTAATAAGTTCAAAGAATATGCGGACGGTTTATCGAACAATTACGAAATTGGAAATTATGGCATTGTTCGCAGTCGTTGGGGAATTGATATAACGACACGGATTAGTAAGTTGGACATTTACCGAGATACACCGGGAACGGCGGACGTCATCACATTCGGTAACTTACAGCTTGACCCATCGCAAGTCATGGTTCAATTGGAGCAAGCTCATAATAAGTTGGTTAATGATGTTAGTTCGATTGTTTCAGGAAATGAAGAAAGTTCAGGGACAACTTCAACGATTAAGGTTGATACTGGAGAATTGTCAGGGACCATTACTATTTCACTTTCAAGCGGAATAGTTTACGTTGATCTATCGATGCAAGAACTTGCGTCGTTAAGAACTTTGGGAACATTTGACGAACCATATCGACCAAAAAGCTTGAGAACAGGGAATTTTATTGTTTCATCAGATAAGAATTATATCGTCAATTATGTAGTTCAACCTGACGGGGAGTTTAATATCCTAAGCATTTCTGACCTGTCAGGAACGCCAATTAGTGAGTTAATGAGCCCAGTTAACGGAAACTTCAACTATTTGATTTAGGAGGGATACCGTGGAAGCAAAGATAGAGCTCTGGGACGGTAATCCCGGAACACTAAATACAACTAACCAGACGAATTTTACGACAATTCAGAAATTGATTGACCAAATCAATAAACTATCCCAAACGAACCCTTTATTTAGTGAGTATGACGTAAGTTTTGATGTTCAATTACTACCGTTACTCAATCGAAACGCAAGGGTTCAATTTTTAAACAATGCAAATCTATTAGACAAATTAATGCCGACCTTAATGGACGATATTCTGTTAATGGCCGGCATTATTGATTATGAATACAAAAAGCCAGTCATTCCAACAGTGCTGTACTTTGATAAAGCACTGTGGAATAACTACTGGCAAGCAGTTGCGGACGACTTAGGTTTAATCGTTACCGCAATTAATCAAATCACAGGAGGTAAAAATTAATGAATAATGACGTAGACATCACACCGTTAATCGATACTGGCTATGTTCAGAAAACTATTGCTAATGGTCAAAATGCCGTATTCAAGAATGGACGCTTAGTTTATATCATTCTTGATGTTGATAAACCAGGAAAGTTCTTCTTTGACTTGCGAACGGTGTTTAACGCCAGTACAGGTGAAGGTGGAAAAGATTTAAAGATTATGTTCATGAATAATGCTGTCCCGTGGCAATTAAACGGTAAAACCATCAGTATTGATGGCGCATATCCAAGCGGTGAACGATTCCACGTTACGGGTTCAGAAAATCAAGCCAATTCAAGTCTGATTGACTTTACTTTTCCGCTTGGATTATTCCAAGAAGCAGGGGTTTATCAATTCCAATTTGAAATTAGGGACGAAAGTGGAAATCTTGCAACATCACATTATTGCTTCTTCCAAGTTACCCAGAATGCGACGCTGTTAGCTGCTGATTTCAAAAACGGGGTCAATCCATTTGATAGCGACTACACAAAATGGAAGAACCAGGTTGAACAAGAAATCAACGCTTTAACCGATAAGCTGAATAACTTAAATACATCAGCGGACCAACTAGAACAGTTGATGAATAACTACATCAGTAAAGCTCAACAATATGTCGAAGACGCAACTCAAAAGGCGGTTGATAAATTATTGAGTGGCGAAAACACTTGGACGGGTAGACAACACTTTAATGGCGGTATCACGTTTGGAAATAATGCGCAAGGCGATACGTTAATTGCTAATACG
>NZ_JAULLI010000023.1:0-21560 GCF_030518115.1 Ligilactobacillus sp. 110_WCHN | reverse complement strand
AATGAGTTTTTCTCAATTAATATTTCATCGCGGTGTAGCTCAGCTGGCTAGAGCGTTCGGTTCATACCCGAGAGGTCGAGGGTTCGATCCCCCCTGCCGCGATTGGATCTAAGAACTTGGACCTTTAGCTCAGTTGGTTAGAGCAGACGGCTCATAACCGTCCGGTCGTAGGTTCGAGTCCTACAAGGTCCACTTAATTAAATATCATGGAGGATTACCCAAGTCTGGCTGAAGGGAACGGTCTTGAAAACCGGCAGGTCGGGGCAACTCGGCGCGGGAGTTCGAATCTCCCATCCTCCTTATTATAATCGCGGGATGGAGCAGTCTGGTAGCTCGTCGGGCTCATAACCCGAAGGTCGTAGGTTCAAATCCTGCTCCCGCAATTATGGTTCGTTGGTCTAGTTGGTTTAGGACGCCTGCCTGTCACGCAGGAGATCACGGGTTCGAGTCCCGT
Organism: Ligilactobacillus sp. 110_WCHN; assembly: GCF_030518115.1. Classification (NCBI taxonomy): domain Bacteria; kingdom Bacillati; phylum Bacillota; class Bacilli; order Lactobacillales; family Lactobacillaceae; genus Ligilactobacillus; species Ligilactobacillus sp. 110_WCHN. The sequence continues at coordinate 21,106 of NZ_JAULLI010000023.1, read as the reverse complement.
ACGAACCGTTTGATGGCTCGGTAGCTCAGTCGGTAGAGCAAAGGATTGAAGCTCCTTGTGTCGGCAGTTCGATTCTGTCCCGCGCCATTATCCCTAATGCGGGTATAGTTTAGTGGTAAAACCACAGCCTTCCAAGCTGTTGTCGCGAGTTCGATTCTCGTTACCCGCTTAATAAGTTGAATAACTTGTTATATTGAATGGATCTGTAGCTCAGCTGGTTTAGAGCGCACGCCTGATAAGCGTGAGGTCGATGGTTCGAGTCCATTCAGATCCATTTGGAGAAGTACTCAAGTGGCTGAAGAGGCACCCTTGCTAAGGGCGTAGGTCGGTAACACGGCGCGGGGGTTCGAATCCCCCCTTCTCCGTAAGCCAATATGACCCGTTGGTCAAGTGGTTAAGACACCGCCCTTTCACGGCGGTAACATGGGTTCAAATCCCGTACGGGTCATTTCTTTCTTATACATATTCCTTATCGCGGGATGGAGCAGTCTGGTAGCTCGTCGGGCTCATAACCCGAAGGTCGTAGGTTCAAATCCTGCTCCCGCAATATGGTTCGTTGGTCTAGTTGGTTTAGGACGCCTGCCTGTCACGCAGGAGATCACGGGTTCGAGTCCCGTACGAACCGTGTGACTTATAATTACGCATCGCTTCGGCGATGCTTTTTTTGTGCTCTAAATTCTCAATCTCAAACTGAAACGAATTATCAAAAGAGGGGAGAGTTAATGAATTGTATAAGATTTATTTTAGATGATGGTTTTCCTTTGATTTTATAAGTATTTTACGATATAAAGTAAAATATAAATTTGAATTTGAGGTATGAAAATGAAGAAGAGAAAAGGTCGAATTACAAGTCGAAGAGAATTACATCATTTAAAAAAGATTCAAAAGGTTAAGAAAGTAACAACCGCTTTAGGAACCTCGTTAATGGTTGGAACTGTTGGATTGTTAATGGGAAATAAGGATAAGGTCCAAGCGGATACAACCGTTCATGTAGATAAGACAAACGAAGCGTCATCGAGTACGAGTAAGGTTGCTCAATCGAGTTCACAGTCGTCAACTTTAAGTTCAGTCCAATCATCATCGGTTGCAGCAGGATTACGGGTTACCCGGGAAGTCGTTTACTCGTCAAGTTCAAGTTCGAGCTTAAATATAGAGAAGAATGCTTCATCACAAAGTGAAAACTCAAGTCAAAGTAGTTCAAACGTTAAAAGTTCGAGTGCGTCTTCAGCTTCAGTGACAAACGCATCGTCTTTGCAAAATCATGAACCAAATAAAACGGTCGAAAGCTCATCAACAGCAAGTTCAGTAGCAAGCTCTTCAAGTTCGAAGAGCGAATCATCAGGTTCACAATCATCAGTTAAACCTGAAAAGCAAAATTTAGCTGTTCAAACAGGACCATCTGAACAGGACTTGCAAAAACAATGGGCTGCCGAAATTTCATCATATCCGGAAAACGTTCAATCATTTTTGAATACGATCGGACCAGTCGCACAGCAAGTTGCCCAAGAAAATGGAATCTATGCTTCTGTAATGATTGCGCAGGCAGCGTTAGAAAGCGGCTGGGGAAATAGTGCTTTAAGTACTCAAGGTCATAATTTATTTGGTGTCAAGTGGAATGGAACGGGTAACTATGTTACGATGCCGACTCAAGAGTATTATGGCGGTCAATGGCATACGATTAATGCAAAGTTTCAAAGTTATAACAGTTATTATGATTCCTTAACTGGTTATGCTCAGTTAATCAAGAATAATTTTCCAAATTCAACCCGGGCGAATGCCGCTACTCCGCAAATTGCAGCGGCTAACTTAAAGTACGGAGTATATGGTTCTTACGCAACTGATCCAAATTACGCAAATTCACTTGACCGGATGATCAGTGATTATGAGCTGACCCGGTATGATGTATATACAGGAACTTCATCGACGAACCAAAACCAGCAAAATTCAAATGCAGCAAATAGCAATCAACACGAAAGTCAAATTTCAGCTGGAAATGGAAATCAAATTCCAGACACATACACGGTTAAAGCCGGCGATTCATTGTGGGGAATTTCACAGACATACGGGACAACGGTCAACAATTTGAAGCAGATTAATAATTTATCTTCAAATGTAATCTACGTCGGCCAAGTTTTGAAATTGAAGCAGCAATCGAATTCAACGTCAAATCAAACACCGCAATTAACGACTGATACCTACACTGTGCAATCAGGTGATACTTTATGGGGGATTGCAAATACGCACGATACGACGGTCAATAACTTGAAACAAATTAATGATTTAACGTCGGATACGATCTACGTTGGTCAAGTGTTGAAATTAAAGCAACAATCAAATTCAACGTCAAATCAAACACCGCAATCAACGACTGATACCTACACTGTGCAATCAGGTGATACTTTATGGGGGATTGCAAATACGCACGATACGACGGTCAATAACTTGAAACAAATTAATGATTTAACATCGGATACGATCTACGTTGGTCAAGTGTTGAAATTGAAACAACGATCAACGACTCAACAAGAATCGTCCCAGCCAAGTCAATCAAATTCAAGTGATTTCTATACGGTTAAGGCGGGCGATTCACTATGGAAAATTGCGATGGGTAATGATTTGACAGTTAGCCATTTGAAACAGATGAACAATTTGACGACCAATACGATTTACGTTGACCAACAATTACGGATCAAGGAAGAGCAAACGAATTCGCAAGCGAGCCAATCAAATTCACAAACGAACCAGTCCAGCCAAAATGCAGGGACGTATACGGTTAAAGCTGGCGACACTTTGTGGGGGATTGCGAACGATCATGATACAACGGTGAATGCGTTAAAGCAGAACAATCATTTGAGTTCTGACACGATTTACGTCGGTCAGGTATTATCACTTGGTCAGACAGCTTCAACGGGCTCACACAGCCAATCAACTGCTTCTACACAGTCACCTACATCGAATGGCACATACACGGTCAAATCAGGAGATACACTATGGTCAATTGCGAATGCCAATGATATGACGGTTGCTCAGTTGAAGCAGAAGAATGATTTGAGTAATGATACAATTTACGTTGGACAAACGCTGAATGTTTCTTCTACAAAGTCAGCTTCAGCAACTTCAACGGCTTCAGCAACGTATACGGTCAAGTCCGGCGATTCATTATGGCAGATTGCGTCTGCGAACGGCACAACGGTAAACCAATTAAAAGCATTGAATAATTTAAGTTCAGATTTAATTTATGCAGGACAACAGTTGAAACTCCGGTAATCTGAATTGAAATGCAACCGGTGATATGATAAAATTACTGTAACATTTAACGCAGATAAGGAATAGTAGATAATGGCTTGGTTTTCAGAGAGAACATGGCGGTGTGAATGTTCAGCTAGGTATTATCGAACTCGCCTTTGAGTCTTTGACTGAATCAAGTAGGTTGAAGCGGTGGTAAGCCGTTATCTTATTGAGAGCCGATCAAATCGGAAGATAGGTGGTACCGCGATCAATTCGTCCTATTCAAGTGAAAGCTTGGATAGGACTTTTTACGTTAAATTAAATTTTGAAATGAAGGAGCAAAACGATGGTATACGATCACAAAAAGATTGAAAAGAAATGGCAACGTTACTGGGATGAACATAAAACGTTCAAGACAACGGAAGATCCGAATAAGAAGAAATATTACGCAATGGATATGTTCCCTTATCCATCAGGTCAAGGATTGCACGTTGGTCACCCAGAAGGATACACTGCAACGGATATTCTTTCACGGATGAAACGGATGCAAGGATATAATGTTCTTCATCCAATGGGGTGGGATGCATTCGGTTTACCAGCTGAACAATATGCATTAAAGACTGGCCACTCTCCACGTGAATTTACGCAAAAGAATATTAACAACTTCCGGCGTCAAATTAAGTCACTTGGACTTTCATACGATTGGGACCGGGAAGTTAATACAAGTGATCCGTCATATTATAAGTGGACCCAATGGATCTTTGAACAACTTTACAAGAAAGGCTTAGCATACGAAGCTGAAGTTCCGGTTAACTGGTCACCAGATTTAGGAACGGTTGTCGCAAACGAAGAAATCGTTGATGGCAAAACTAAGCGGGGCGGATTCCCGGTTGTGCGGAAGCCGATGAAACAGTGGATGTTGAAAATCACCGCTTACGCTGACCGGTTGATCGATGATTTAGATGACTTAGACTGGCCAGAAGCAATCAAGGAACAACAACGGAACTGGATCGGCCGGTCAGTGGGAGCCGCAGTGAACTTTAAGGTTGATGGGCAAGATCAACAAATTGAAGTCTTCACAACGCGTCCAGACACGATTTACGGAGTTTCAGTCCTTGTTTTAGCGCCTGAACATGATTTGGTTAAGAAGTTAACAACCGCTGATCAAAAGGATGCCGTTGACAAGTACATCGAAGAAGTTTCGCACAAGTCAGATTTGGAACGGACAGACCTTGCGAAAACGAAGACCGGAGTATTTACCGGAAGTTACGCAATTAACCCAGTAAACGGTGAAAAGATTCAAATCTGGATCGCTGATTATGTTTTGTCATCATACGGAACCGGCGCAATCATGGTTGTTCCAGCTCACGATGATCGGGATTATGAATTTGCCAAGAAATTTGATTTGCCAATCAAACCAGTTATTGAAGGCGGCGACATTGAAAAGGAAGCCTATACCGGCGAAGGCAAACACATCAACTCTGGTTTCTTGGATGGAATGGATAAGCAAGAAGCCATCAATAAGATGTTTGACTGGTTGGAAGAACACGGCGTTGGTCACAAGAAAGTCAACTACCGGTTACGTGATTGGTTATTCTCACGGCAACGTTACTGGGGTGAACCAATTCCGGTTATTCACTGGGAAGACGGCGAAACAACGCTTGTTCCGGAAGACCAATTACCATTGGAACTTCCAAAGACGGATAATATTAAGCCGTCAGGAACAGGTGAAAGTCCGTTAGCCAACCTTGATGACTGGGTAAACGTAGTTGATGAAAATGGACGGAAAGGCCGGCGCGAAACAAACACAATGCCGCAATGGGCTGGAAGTTCATGGTACTTCTTGCGTTACGTTGATCCGCATAACAAGGAAGCTTTGGCTGATTACAATAAATTGAAAGAATGGATGCCGGTCGACCTTTACATTGGTGGGGCTGAACACGCGGTTCTTCACTTGTTGTACGCTCGGTTCTGGCACAAATTCCTTTATGACTTAGGCGTTGTTCCAACAAAGGAACCATTCCAACGGTTAGTTAACCAAGGAATGATTCTTGGCGAAAACCATGAAAAGATGTCGAAGTCGAAGGGCAATGTTATTAATCCTGATGATATTGTTGAAAAATACGGGGCCGACACATTACGGGTTTACGAAATGTTTATGGGTCCGTTGGAAGCTTCAAAGCCATGGACTGAAGATGGTTTAAACGGGGCTTACAAGTTCGTTAACCGGATTTGGAACTTATTGATCGATGAAGATGATAAGTTGCGTGATCGGGTATCAACGGCCAATGACGGCAAGTTAGATAAGATCTACAACCAAACGGTCAAGAAGGTTACGGAAGACTTTGAAGACTTGCACTTCAATACCGCAATTTCACAATTGATGGTCTTCGTCAATGAATGCTACAAGGCTGATATTCTTCCACTTGAATACATGGAAGGCTTTGTGAAGTTGATTGCTCCGGTAATGCCGCATATTGCCGAAGAATTGTGGACGAAGCTTGGACATGTTGGAACGATCACCTATGCAGAATGGCCAACATACGACGAAAACAAGTTAGTTGAAAAGAACGTTGAAATTGTAATCCAAGTCAACGGAAAGAAACGGCAACACTTAGTTGTGGCAAAGGATGCATCAAAGGATGAAATCCAAGAATTAGCAATGAATGATGAAAAGATCAAGGCAGAACTTGAAGGAAAGACGGTTCGGAAAGTAATCGTTGTTCCGGGCAAGTTAGTCAACATCGTTGCAAATTAAAGATGAAAGAGGCTGCTTATTAGCAGCTTCTTTTTCTTTAAGGACAATTCATGTACAATAAAAAGTAAGGAGATGGCGCCGATGACAAATGTGCAAGTTCAACGTGATGGATTAACGCTTCGTGGAGTTTTAGAAATTCCCGAGGGTAAAGATAAATATGATATGGCAATTTTGATGCACGGCTTTACTGGAAATTGTGGCCGCAATAATCCCGGGAATTTACATTATCAGTTAGCACAGATGTTAAAGAAAATGGGAATTGCATCGGTCCGGTTTGATTTTAATGGTCATGGTCAAAGTGATGGAAGTTTTACTGATATGACGGTTATGAATGAAGTCAGCGATGGCCGGGCAATTTTGGATTATGTCCGCCAAATGCCGCAAGTTGAACATATCTTTTTGTTAGGGCATTCACAGGGCGGCGTGGTCGCAAGTATGCTTGCTGGTTATTATCATGAATGTATTGATAAATTAGTTTTGATGGCCCCGGCAGCAACATTGAAGACGGATGCGCTTGCCGGACATACCCAAGGATTAATTTATGATCCGCAACATATTCCAGATAAGCAGCATTTAAGAGATCATTACGATTTAGGCGGGTTTTATTTGCGAATCGCTCAGACATTGCCGATTTATGAAACGGCAGGTGAATATCATGGACCAGTGTGCCTTATTCACGGCACGGCTGATCAAGTAGTTGACCCGCATGCATCGATCAAATATGACGATGGCTATTCCAACAGTACATTGCATTTGATTGAAGGTGCCGGTCATTTACTTGATGGTGAGCGCCGCCAAAAAGTTTTGAACATTGTAAGTGAATTTATCAAGTAGGAAAGGAATATTAAGAATGTTTTTATCAACAGGTGGATTAAATCAAGGATACGCAATTCACGGAATTGTAAACGCAACGGTCAAGGAAGAACTGCATGCCGACGAACTTGAACGCGTTGATGATTTTGATGACTTATATGAACAAGTTGAAATGAAATTAATTGAAAAGGCGGTTGCTAAAAATGCTGACGGAATCATCAACGTTCGCTTTGAACCACAAGTTGTCCGGGTATCCGTTGGACCGAAGTATATCGTTCTTCACGGTTATGGGACAGCAGTCAGTTTATTGCATAAGAAAAAATAATTCTTGAATCTTAGACGGGGTTTAGTGTAAAATAAACCTTGTTGTTGCCGCTATGGCGGAATTGGCAGACGCGCAGCGTTCAGGTCGCTGTTGGGTTTTCCCAGTGCAGGTTCGACTCCTGTTAGCGGCATAATCTTAAATAGTATCTTTTATTTAAATCACGAAAACGCCTTGAAATAGGCGTTTTTATTTTTTATAAATTTTAATTTGAAGATAATTCGTGAACACTGACACATGATTGACACACGGTGAAAGGTGTGGGTGTCAGCCAAATGTGTCACTTAAGTAAAAAACAGGTTGCTCATCACAACCTGTTTCAGAATTATTTATTCAATTCAACAATTTTTTGGTATAACTTCTTGTCGTGCATTAAAACAGCTTCTAATGCTTCAAGTTCTTCTTTAGTCAACTTTTCAGCCATATCGAATGCCTCTTTCTTTTAATTGTTATCTAAATTTTAGAATAAATTAGGTTGATGTACAAGGGAAAATCAGATAAACATTATTACATTTTCAAGGGCAGCGGTTGTTTTTTCAGCTAATTCGTCAATTGAGTATTTTGAAGGATTACTGATCCAGTCAGTTAAGATATTCCAAAAACCGCCAATAAAAAAGTTCATCATAATTTTGATTGAATCGTCGGTGTTAAAAGTATGCCAGGGGAGTTCGACCGATTGGTATAGTTTTGGCCCAAGTGAATTAAGCTTTTTTAGGACAATTGAAAGCAGATTATTGTCAGATAAAGTCTTAAGAATTTCAAAGTTATCCTTTCCAAATTGAAAGACAATGGTAATTAAGTCTTGAAACTTCTCAGGTGATTTGTTTTGAATTTGTGAAATGTAATTTACAATCAAATTATCAGCAATTTTTTCGACAATGTCATTTTTGGAATTAAACTTTCGGTAAAACGTATTCCGTGAAACTTGAGCTTTTTTACAAATTTCAGTTGTTTTAATTTCTTCGAATGATTTAGTTTTCAACAGGTCAATAAAGGCTTCAATGATCCATTCTTTTGTTTGTTCTGCAATTCGACGCGACATAATAAACTCCTCAATCTAACAATTTATCCAAAATGTCCTCTTAGTTAAGATTTTGCTAGTAGTATTTACTTCAGTGGAAGAACGGCTTAATCTTAAATTAGCTTATGGTACAAGTGTACCACATAGCACAAAGTGTAACGTTACAATTTGTTAAATTATTGTTCTAGTAAGGAGATCAATTATGGTAAAAGGAAAGAATCGTTTAGTTTTGGTTATCCTTTGCATTTCAAATTTTCTTTGTATGCTAGATACAACAATTATGACAATTGTTATTCCTAAAATTCAAAGTGGATTAAATGCAAGTTTGGATCAAGTTTCATGGGCTGTGAATTTATATGCAATTATTTTTGCTTCGGTTACATTGCTAGCAGCCCGAATTGCGGAAATTTATGGTAAAAACCGGTATTTGCTATATGGGTTAATTTTGTTTTTAATTGGATCAATCGGAAGTGGATGCGCACCGAGTCTTGGCTTTCTATATGGAAGTCGGATCATTCAAAGTTTAGGCGCAACCTTTATTCTTCCGCTGGGAACGATTATTGGAATGGAAATCGTTGCGCAACAGGATCGAAATAAGATCGTTTCTTTGGTTGGAGGTTGTCAGGGATTTGCAGCAGCGGTTGGCCCGGTTACTGGCGGATTGATTTCAAAATACTTTGGATGGCGTGGTGTATTTTTCATCAATGTTCCATTCTTGATCGGATTGATTCTTTTAATTCCGTTTTGTATGAATTTGAAACATGAAAAGAAACTTAAAAATGTAAAAATTGATTTTTTAGGTGCGATTTTGAGTATCGGGATGATGCTTGGATTAACCCTAGGATTAGTTCAAGGAAGACAATGGCATTGGGATTCACCTGCAATTATCTCGTTATTTGGGCTATCGGTAATTTGCGGAGTGGGATTTATTATTATCGAAATGAAAAGTGCCAAACCAATGATTGACTTATCATTGTTCAAAAGTCGGAATTTTGACGGGGCTTCATTGGCATTAGCAATTAGCAGTTTCTTCTTAGGGGGATTTGTAATCTTAATTCCGACATTTCTTGTTAAATTTAAGGGATTGACAGAACTTCAAGCGGCAATTCGAATTTTACCGTATTCAATCACGGTGTTTTTAGCAGTTATCATTGCGTCATTATTAGTAAAGAAGATCAACAACCGCTTAATGATTTTGATTGGATTTATTTTGATCTTTGTCAGTTATTGTTTTTTGAGTAAATTACAGGTTAATTTATATCACCGCCTGATGATTGGTTCAATTTTATTGGGATGCGGATATGGAATTGTTGCCGGACCAACGGCCGTGATTTCAGCAGCTGATTTTAAAGGTCAAAGGTTGACATCGTCGCAGAGTGTAATGAATGTTTTACGACAGGTAGGGTTAGTAACGGCAATTGCAATCTGCATGACATTACTGAATGGAAATGTATCAAGTGCAAAGCAGACGATTCAAGACTATGGAAATCAGCAAATTGCTGAAAGTGGATTAACCCAGCAAGTTAAGAACAAATTGAAGCATAAATTAGATCAAAAAATTGAAAATGTCCAAAATAGTACTGATTCAAAAGTAACGGTAAAATTCAGTCCAATTAAAGTTCCACAGAGTCAAGTTGAACGAGTTACGACTCAAACGGTTCAAGCCATTTTCCAAAAGAAAGGCCTTGCTGAAAATAAAATTCCGGAAAAAGTCAAACAAGCAGTCTATCATGAAACTTACATGAAAGTTGCTTCGAAATTTAACCAACAAGTACAACAGATCAATTCAACAATTAGACGAATTATTTCAAACGTAAAAGAAAAGGCGAAGTCAGAATTGAAAAAGGCATTTATCAAAGTATATGCCCAATTAGCTCCGGTTGCGTTGCTTTCATGTTTGATAGTGTTGATTTTGAGGAAAGGTAAGAGAGAAGCGAGTTAAATTTTGATATACTGATCTTAGTAAGATAAAAACACAGTTTCGGTTGGTAGTCCGAACCAGAATGATTTCTGAAGTATCCTTCCTCCTTAGGTCGTCCATTCTTACTTAATAATTAATTAAGGAGGTGCGGTTATGAAATGTCGAATGATCATGACCGTAGTTTTTGACAAACCGTTTTATAAGGGGATTTTTGAACGCTTTGTTGATGATCGATATGCAGTCGCAAAAATCAACTTGGGAACAAGTTTACCAAAGACCCGTGATATATATCGGTTAGTTTTAAAGCGTTGGAATACAATTCACTTTTCAAAAGAGACGCTTGATTCAACGAGGGTCAAGCGAGTCAATCCTAAAAGAATGCAACGGGAAGCTCAAAAACAAGTTCACGCTGAATTTTATGGTTCAAAGGCTCAACAAGCCCTTAAGGCAGACTTTGAAATGCGAAAACAACAAAGTCATAGGGAGCGGCAAGCAGAAAAAGCAAATCATAAAAGGAAGAAGTTTGAAATTCGACAATTAAAGAAAAAACAAAAACATCGTGGACATTAAAATTTTCCCATTATCTTCCGAGGAGGGTAATGGGATTTTTTGTTATAATATCCCTGAAAAGAGGCGATTCCATGCAAACCATCACAGCTGATATTTTGAAAAAAATTATTCACCAACGTCCACAAAACAGTTTTAAGGGGACGTTTGGCAAAGTGTTGATCGTGGGTGGTAATCCGAATATGGGTGGGGCGGCGATCATGGCCGGCAGTGCCGCGGTCCACGCTGGAGCAGGATTAGTCACAATCGCGACTGCCAGGGAGAATTTAACGGCGGTCCATTCCGTAATTCCAGAAGCGATGTTTGTAGATTATCAAGATGCACCTCAATTCATTTCATTGATCAAGGGAGTGGATGTGATCGTCCTTGGACCAGGATTAGGAAATGATTCAATCGCCGAAAAAGTAATTCAAACGGTGTTTACCAACATCGCATCGAATCAAACATTGATTATTGACGGTTCGGCAATTACTTTAGTTGCGCAAAATGCAGCTTTAAAGGATGCTATTCCAACAAATGCATATGTGGTTTACACTCCTCATCAAATGGAATGGCAACGGTTAAGTGGAATTCCCATTAGTGAACAAAATAATACTCATCGAAATCAGGAAGCACAACAAAGCTTGAATGCTACCGTGATTTTGAAGAAACATCATTCTGAAATTTATTTTTCAAATGGCGAAATCCGGAAGCTAATGGTTGGTGGCCCGGCAATGGCGACTGGCGGAATGGGCGACACGTTAACGGGCATTTTAGCGGCGTTTATTGCCCAGTTTGATGCTTCATTTGAAGACCGGATTCAGGCAGCAGTATTTACCCACAGTAAAATTGCTGATAAGTTAGCTGAAGAGAAATATGTTGTTTTACCAACAGATATTATTAGTCACTTACAAAGTTTTATGAAAAGAAATTGTGGATAAAAAATAAAACCGTGAATCTTCACGGTTTTATTTTTACTTTAATTTCAATAATGCTTGAATTTCATTTTCAGAAAGGGGACGGTATTGGCCGGGTTTTAGAGATGAATCAAACTTCAACGGCCCCATCGCAATCCGGTTCAGCGTTGCCACATGTATGCCGCACGCCGCAAACATCCGCTTGATTTGGTGATATTTTCCTTCGGTAATTGTGATTTCAACTTCCGATTGATTGTCTTTTTCAACAACTGAAATAATCTTTAACGTGGCTGGTTTGCAGAGCGTACCGTCTTTTAGGCGAATCCCGGCTTTGAAACGGGCAATCGTATCGTCATTGACGATTCCGTCGATCGTTGCCTGATATGTTTTGGCAACGTGTTTATGCGGTGCCAGGAGCCGATGAGCGAGTTGACCGTCGTTCGTTAATAAGAGAAGCCCAGTTGTATCCTTATCAAGACGGCCAACCGGCGCGAGTCCCTTAACCAAATCATCCGGGGCAATTAAGTCAAGAACGGTCCGTTGGGATGCATCTTCGGTTGCGGTAATCACGTTTTGCGGCTTATTGAGCATTAAATACTTTGTTAATTGAATTGCAACCGGCCGATCGTTAATGCTAACTTGAGCAGAATCAGGGTCAAGTTGATCTTTTCCGTTTTTGACAAGTTCACCGTTGATTTTAATTTGTTTTTGTTTGATCATTTTTTTGATCTCAGAGCGAGTGCCAATTCCAAGATTGCTTAATAATTTATCAATTCGCATAGTTTCCCTCATTTAAGTTAGTATAAAAGAGGTTGTGACGTAAGTCGCAACCTCTTTGCTATCCTTGCATAATCGGGTTCCAAAACAAACGAGCTATGTGGTGACGCGAAGCTAATTCGAAAACCTCCGAATCTATGCTGACGCGATTCGTTCACTTTTCTGCTTCCACCACGCTCGTTTTTAACGTTTTGTCACACCTTCGTTTTTATTTAATCAATTCATAGATCCCTTGAGCATAAATTGCTGCGGCCTTGATCAAGTCATCAACCGGAATGAATTCGTTTGGTTGGTGCATTGTGTCAGGAACACCTGGGAACATTGCGCCAAAGGCAACCCCGCGCTTCATTAACCGACCGTACGTTCCGCCACCAACAACTTGGCCATGAGCATCTTCGCCAGTTTGTTCGCGGTAAACATTTAATAATGTTTTCACTAACGGATCGTCTTCGTCAACGTAGTGCGGAACCATGCCGCCATCGTGCATTTCAAAGTGAACGTGGTATTCATCAGCAGCCGTGTTCAATCCCTTTTCGATGTATTCAGGATCAGTACCTTTTGGATAACGGAAGTTCAGGGTGATTGAACCTTCTTTGCCATCTTCAAATGAAAGGAGGCCAGGGTTCATTGTTAAGTCACCCATCACATCATCCGTATAGTTCATGTCAAAGTTCTTCAACCGTGAATCAAGGTGAAGTTTTTCAGCTGCAAAGGTGATAAAGTCCTTGGCCCCGTTTTCAAAATCAAATTGATTCAAGAAGAGGGCTAAGTATGTTCCAGCGTTGATTCCCCGTTTTGGTTCTTGAGCGTGGGCAGCTTTCCCAATCATGTGAATGTAAAGTTGACCATCGCGAATATCAGCTTCGCCAACTACCGGGTTTTCAGCGATGAATTCATCAAATGCTTTGATCATTTCCTTGTAATCAGTAGCCTTAACCCATGCTTCAGCGTCCCGTGGGACCATGTTTTCCCGCAAGCCAGAATTGAATTTAACCAATTCATATTTGCCGCCGTTTGTGCCATCGAATTTGGCATCAAACGTTACGTTTCCTTTTTCGCCGTTGATAATTGGGAAGAAGGCGTCTGGTGAAAAGCCGAAGTCAGGTTCAGGCATGTTCTTGAAGTAGTAGTCCATTCCGCGCCATGAGCTTTCTTCATCAGTTCCAAGGATGAATGCAACTTTCTTGCTTACCGGCAAGTTAAGTTCTTTGATAATTTTTAACCCGTAGTAGCATGCCATACTTGGACCTTTGTCGTCTGAAGCTCCGCGGGCATATAATTTACCGTCTTTGATTACTGGTTCGAATGGGTCAGTATTCCATCCTTCACCAGCGGGCATAACATCGACGTGGGCAAGAATTCCAAGGGTTTCATCGCCGTCGCCAAATGCGATTTGACCGGCCATGCCATCAATGTTCTTAGTTGCGAAGCCATCGCGTTCAGCAATTCCTAAAAACTTATCCAATCCAGCTTTTGGTCCTGGGCCAAGAGGAGCATCTTCAGTTTTCTTGCTTTCATCACGGACACTTTTAACCCGTAACATTGCCTTTAAATCTGCTAAAAGTTCATCTTTACGGCTTTCAGCTTCTTTTTTCCAGTCAATTGTCGTCATATCGTTCCTCCTTAACTTTATTACCTTAATAGTATCATATTCAAAGATGACAAGGAAATTAAGCGAATAGATTTTAGTCATTAAAACATCGCAAAAAAGTTGGGATTTCTTGATTGAAAGAATCTGTCATATGGTATAATGCTTGCTGAAAGATTTAAGTTAATTAGAGAGAGGGCATTTTATAAATGTCGATAAAGGTTGGAAGTATCCTTGTGTGGGTCGTCCTTGCGGTTTTGACAGTGTGGAATATCCGCATCAATATTAAGTTAATGAAGATTCGAATGTCAGTTGCGCCGCGCGATCCGCGAAATTTATCCGCAACGGAAATGAAGACGGTTAAAGCTTTGAATCATGAAAAACGAAAGTGGGCAATTTTAAGTCAGGTTTTATTTTGGACATCATTGATCTTAGTGATTGCAGCCCAATCAATGGGAATTTTAGTTTACTTCCTTGATTTGTATACTTTAACGTGCATTGTTTCAAATAAAATCGATTTGCAAGCAGCTCAGGTTTTAACGAGTAAAAAATAACGACCAGCAAAAAATGCTGATCGCTATTTTTTTATTTATTTCCGGCGTTGAGCTTTCAATTTTGCAGCTTCCGCAGCTGTAAGATGATCAAGTTTAACTAATTGGTTTTCAATATCATCAAGAATCTTATTACGGTCATCCGGATTGGCAACAAAATCATACTGATCACCATCAATGACCATAATTGGTGATTTATCATACCATTTCAACCACCGATCATAGTATTGAAGAAGGTTTTGGTAGTATTCCGGTAATGTTGGGTCAGATTCAATCTGTTCATAATCCCGGCCACGTTTGCGAATTCGTTTCAACATTGTATCATAGGAAACCTTGATGAAAATCATGAGGTCTTGAGAATCAACCCCGGTTGCGTATTGCAATTCATCGAGCATATTTTGCAGCAATTCTTGATAAGTTGCATATTCAACGGCAGTTGCATTTCCCATATCGGTATTCATTTTCATGAAGAGGGCGTCTTCGTAAATTGAACGGTCAAGGACATTATTTGCTTCTTTTTTCGCTTCCTTGATCATCCGAAAACGCCGGTTCACGAAGAAGGTTTGGAGGAGATATGTATACGGGTTGGTTGCATTTTGATCGCCGGCTGCCCGTTTTTTAGCGGCGATTTCATTTCCTTTATAAAATAATGGAAGAACTGGGTTATCTTCAACGGGTTCGAAAAAAGCCTTTGAACCAAGCTCCTTTGACAAAATCTCAGTCATTGTTGATTTGCCCGAACCAATAATTCCTGCAAGTGTAATCATTTTGAATGCTCCTTTGATTAATAATCCTTTCCAATTCTACATGGAAAAAAATGAGAAATCAATTTTGAAAAAAACGCGGTTGTTGCATTTCATGGTAAAATTTGGTAGTCTTGATAAGAAATTCAAGTAAAGGAGCGCGTTTAAAATGGCAAAGAAATTAAAAGTTGGCGATACTGTTTTTTGCGAAAAATTTGGGCCAATGAAGCACCAATTTAAAGGAACAATTAGCAAGATTTACGAAAATTCAGCGCTTGTTCAATTTACTGATTTTGATTCAAAGGATAAGATCGCAGCCGGTGACTTGCATAACCAAGCAATCATCAGCTTGAAGGATCTTTTTGATGAAGATGGTTTTAAGAAAAAACAGGAAAAAGATGCGAAAAAAGCTTCAAAGAGCAAAAAATAATCAATGACATTCAGTGAGTTTTATGCTATACTAAACTCACATGCGGGTGTAGTTTAGTGGTAAAACTCCAGCTTCCCAAGCTGGCGTCGCGAGTTCGATTCTCGTCATCCGCTTTTGAAATATTCGATGATAGAAACTAGTAGGTTTGGAAATATTACAGCGAGTTCGGGATGATGGAAGCCGGATATAGGAACAAACTGAATCGCACTTCTTAGAATAGCAAACTAAATATTTGAGTGGATTACTTTTAATCAATTAGAGTGGTACCGCGGGATAACTCGTCTCTTGCATTTTTTGCAAGAGACTTTTTTATTACAGGAGGTTTTACGATGGATTATAAGAAAATGGTTGCCCAAGCAATCGCAAACGTTGTTGGCGATGATTTGGATTTAAATGAAATCAATGAAAAAATCGAAGTTCCGAAGTCAATCAAAATGGGGGACTTTGCTTTCCCAGCCTTTGTTTTAGCCAAGGTAATGCACAAAGCACCCCAAATGATTGCCCAAGATATTGTGGAAAAAATTGACCAAACGGGATTTGAAAAGGTTGAAGCGGCTGGTCCATATGTCAACTTTTTCTTAGACAAAAAGCAATTTGGCAAGGAAATTGTAAGCGAAGTTCTTGACCAAAAGGAACACTATGGTGATCAAGATTTAGGCTACCAAGGAAACGTTACGATCGATATGTCATCACCTAACATTGCCAAACCAATGTCAATGGGTCACTTGCGGTCGACCGTAATCGGAAATTCATTAGCAGAAATCTTAAAGAAAACGAATTATAACCCAATTAAAATCAATCACTTAGGTGACTGGGGAACTCAATTCGGAAAGTTGATCGAAGCCTACAAGCTTTGGGGAAATGAAGAAGACGTTAAGAAAGATCCAATCAATACGTTGTTGAAGTACTATGTGCGTTTCCACAAAGAAGACCAGGAACATCCAGAACTTGATGATGAAGCCCGGGCATGGTTCAAGAAACTTGAAGATGGCGATCCAGAAGCAACCCGCCTTTGGAAATGGTTCCGGGAAGAATCATTGAGTTTCTTCATGAAGATTTACAAGCGGTTAGGCATCACCTTTGATTCATATAACGGGGAAGCATTTTACAATGATAAGATGCAACCGGTAATTGATGAATTGAAGGAAAAGGGCTTGCTTGAAGAAAGCCAAGGGGCAATGATCGTTGACCTTTCAAAGTATGACTTGAACCCGGCATTGATTCAAAAATCAGATGGAACAAGTTTATACATTACCCGGGATTTAGCAGCTGCAATTTACCGGAAGAAGACATACAATTTCGTTCAATCATTGTATGTCATGGGAAATGAACAATCAAACCACTTCCATCAATTAGTTGCGGTATTGAAAGAAATGGGTGATGATTGGGCTGACGACATGCACCACATCGCATTCGGTTTGATCACTTCTGGCGGGAAGAAATTATCGACCCGGCGCGGTAACATTATCTTACTTGAAGAAGTTCTTGATGATGCGGTTAAACTTGCTCAAGAACAGATCGAAGAAAAGAACCCAACCCTTGAAAATAAGGATGAAGTTGCGGATGCAGTTGGCGTTGGTGCGGTTGTCTTCCACGATTTGAAGAACGAACGGTTGAATCAATTCGACTTTGATTTGCAAGAAGTTGTTCGGTTTGAAGGTGAGACTGGCCCATATGTTCAATATTCACATGCCCGGGCAATGAGTATTTTACGGAAGGCCGACGTTGATGAAAATACTGATCTTCATGTTGAAGGATTAAATGATCCGGATGCATGGGAAACAGTCCGGATGCTTGGCGACTTCCCTGCAATGGTTAAACGGGCAGTTGAAGAATATGAACCATCAGTAATTGCCAAATATGCAATTCGCTTAGCAAAGGCATTCAACAAATACTATGCCCATACTAAGATTTTGGTTGATGATGATCAAAAGAATGAACGGTTAGCCCTTGTTCAAAGTGTCGCAACTGTTTTGAAGGAATCATTGCGCTTATTGGGTGTTAAGGCTCCAGATGAAATGTAATTAAAAAAGAGAGAGGTTGTGACACAAAGTCGCAGCCTTTTTGTTATATCCGCATAATCGGGTTCCAAAACAAACGAGCTACGACGCGAAGCTAGTGAAGGACGCAAACCTCCGAATCTATGCTAGCGCGATTCGCTCGCTTTTCTGCTGTTTTTAACGTTTTGTCACACCTAATTGGCTTTCTTTTAACGAGTTCGGTAAAATAAGGTTATCTGCCTAAAAAGGCTGAATTCAAAAAATTAATAATTTTGCCACATTCAGAGGGTATAATAATGAAAAAGATTACTTTTGAATGTGGATCAAATTGATTAGAGGATTTGTTAAATGAAAGATTCTGAATTTAAAGAATGGATACGCGATAAGTGGGGCCGCTTTAAAACGTGGTTCAAGGCAAAGTGGCATCGTTATCAAATTTGGAAATGGTTGCTGATTGCATTCCTTTCCGTCTTCTTGATGGTCAGTGTTCGCCTTGTGTTTATTGCCAAGACGGCCCATGTAAGTGACTTGAAGGCCCGGCTTGAGCAGACGACCGCGATTTATGATGCTTCGGGAAAGAAAGCCGGTTCGCTTTATTCGCAAAAGGGAACGTGGGTCCCATTATCGAAAATTTCGCAAAACATGCCGAATGCAGTGCTTTCAACCGAAGACCGGAATTTTTACCATGAATATGGTTTCTCAGTCAAAGGGATTGCCCGGTCGGTCGTGTTACTGATTCGGAACCGGTTAATGGGTGAAAGCACGATCAGCAGCGGGGGAAGTACGATCACCCAGCAGCTGGTTAAGAATGCGTTCTTATCGCAGCAGCAAACCTTCTCGCGGAAAGCAAAGGAAATTTTCATTGCGATGCAGGTTGAAAATACATACAGTAAGAATGAAATTCTAACGATGTATTTAAATAATGCATATTTTGGAAATGGCGTTTGGGGCGTTGAAGACGCGGCAGAACGTTACTTTGGGGTTCATGCTTCCCAGTTAACGGTTCCTGAAGCTGCCACTTTGGCGGGAATGCTGACCAATCCAAACGGGTTTAATCCGGCTGATCATCCGAAGGCTTCACGGGATCGGCGAAACTTGGTATTACAATTTATGTATGAAAACAAAAAACTGACCAAGAGTGAAATGAAGCAGTATCAAGCAACACCAATGGTTACGCATGATAATTATACCTATCATTCAG
The DNA here is from genome assembly GCF_030518115.1 of Ligilactobacillus sp. 110_WCHN. Lineage (NCBI taxonomy): Bacteria > Bacillati > Bacillota > Bacilli > Lactobacillales > Lactobacillaceae > Ligilactobacillus > Ligilactobacillus sp. 110_WCHN. The sequence goes on along the minus strand of NZ_JAULLI010000023.1, from coordinate 2,290 downwards.
GTTATAATTATCCGTATTACTTTGATGCGGTCATTAGCGAAGCCATCAACCGGTATGGCTTGACTGAAAAGGATATTATGAACGGTGGCTATAAGATTTACACGTCATTGAATCAAAGTCAGCAGAAAGTAATGCAGAATGCGTTTGAAGATCAAGCGCTGTTCCCACCGGCTCAACCTGATGGAACGGAAGCACAAGCTGCTTCGATTGCGATTGATCCGGATAATGGCGGAGTAACTGCATTGGTTGGGGGCCGGCCTGGAACCCACGTGTTCCGGGGATATAATCGGGCAACGCAACTTGTCCGTTCACCAGGATCGACCATTAAGCCGTTAGCGGTTTATACTCCGGCATTGGAAAACGGTTGGCACTATGATTCAATGGTTGAAGATAAATTGCAATCATACGGTTCAAACCATTACACGCCGCAAAACTGGAATGACCAGTATGCCGGCAAAATCCCAATGTATGAAGCATTGGCGTTAAGTAAAAATACGTCTGCGGTTTGGTTATTAAACAAGATTGGGGTTCAAAAGGGTTACGATTCCGTTGAAAAATTTGGAATCAAGCTCACCAAAGCAGATGATAACTTAAGCTTGGCTCTTGGCGGTTTGGAAAAGGGAGTTTCACCTTACCAGATGGCAAGCGCCTATACGGCCTTTGCAAATGACGGGGTTCGTTATGAACCGCATTTAATTACTAAAATTGAAGATGCTTCAGGTAAAGTGATCGTGGATAATACCCATATTAAGCATAAGCGGATCATGTCAAAGAAGATCGCTAAAGAAATGACCAGTATGATGATTGATGTTTATAAGGACGGAACGGGTGTGAGTGCCGCTCCATCTGGTTATACGATCGCGGGAAAGACGGGTTCAACGCAAAGTACAGATGATATCAATCAAAACGGAACGGCCGAAGATGACCACTGGTTTATTGGTTATACGCCGGATGTTGTGGTTGCAACGTGGATGGGATATGATTCCGATAAGTATAACCTTGGCGAATATGGCGCTAATGAAGGCTCTGGCTTGTTTAAGGCCGAAATGCAGGGAATCATTCCAACAACAAATGAAACGTCATTTGGCGTTCAAGCGGCTTCAACGCTTGCAAACGAATCAAGTAATCCGGGTTCAAGTGCGAGCGGATTATGGGATAATATTAAAGAAAATGGCCAAAACATTGGCAACACGATCAAGCAGAAAGCTAGTCAATGGAAACAACAAATCGAAAACTTTATTAATAACCATTAATTTTTAAATTGAATTTTAAAGAGGCGAGGCAGATGGCAAAAGAAATTTTTGACTATGAAATTGATGAAAATATGGATCTGTTTGCGTTGATCAAAACGGCAGATGTCCGAATTGCGAAGAATGGCTCCAAATTTATCTCATTTATTTTCTGTGACCGTTCCGGTGAGATCATGGCAAAGTTCTGGGATGCATCAGATGAAGACATTGAAAACTTTCAAGAAGGGCGGGTCGTTCATATTACCGGTAAACGGGAAAACTATCAAAACAACCCGCAAATCAAAATCTTTAACCTTCATCTTCCACATGATGGCGAGCCCAATGATCCACTAGATTTTGTTCCGAAAGCTCCGGAAGATACTTCATCGATGGAAAAAGATTTTAATGCCTTTTTCTTGGAAATTAAGAATCCAACATGGAGTAAAATCGTTCATTATCTGGTAAAAAAGTATCATGACCGGTTCTTCACGTTCCCGGCGGCGAAAAAGAATCACCATGCTTTTGCTGGCGGATTAGCGTACCATACGTTGTCAATTTTGCGGTTGGCCAAGGCGGTAACTGAAGAGTACGATTTTGTTGACCGTTCGTTACTGTATGCCGGCGCAATGTTACACGATCTTGGAAAGGTGATTGAGCTTTCCGGACCGATTGCAACGCGCTACACGTTGGAAGGAAATCTAGTTGGTCATATTGTATTGATTGATGAGCAGATCGTTGAGGCATGTCAAAAACTCGGAATTGACCAGCAAAGTCAAGATGTGATTCTATTACGGCATATGATTTTAGCTCATCATGGGTTGATGGAATATGGCTCACCGGTTCAACCGCACTTAATGGAAGCCGAAATCTTACATCATTTAGATGATCTTGATGCTTCAATTCAAATGATGAAGGGTGCGCTTGATCATACTGAAAAGGGTGAATTTTCAGAACGAATCTTTGGCCTGGATGGGCGCAACTTTTATAAACCGGAAAACCAAGATTAGAAAAATCCCAGCAAGATTGCTGGGATTTTTTAGATAACAAAAAGCCCCGCAGCA
>NZ_JAULLI010000022.1:0-23313 GCF_030518115.1 Ligilactobacillus sp. 110_WCHN | reverse complement strand
TGAGATCTTTTTGCTTAATCTGCGTCATTAAATTTGTTCAAGTTATTTATTGCAATCTACCTTTTTGAAATGCGAATCTAAATATTTTATATCATTTACTTGTGTAACGTTCAGTAATTTTTTTATTTTAAAATTAGTCTGCATTTAAAACATAACCTGGGAAATCGCCAAATTAGTATGATTTATCTTCATTTTTGCTGTTTTCAAAGTTATTTGATTGAGCTTTTTTTATTCTAACTTCCCTTCGAATTTTTGTAATGATTGGATAGTCTCTTAATACTTGAACTTTTTTTATATATTCAATTTTTTCCTTGGCATCTAAATTTCTAATTTCTAAAATATCATTTATTATATTGTTTTTATATTGTAAAAGTTGTAGTTGCCTGTGTGTTTTCTGAATCTCGAATTCATAATCATACATTTCTTTTTGAATTATATTATTTATTTGAATATTTGCTTTATTCATTCTATCCTTTAAAGCTTCTCTTTCTTGTGGAAAATCCCTAAGTAGTCCATCTATTGGTTCAATAATATGATTATTTAACTTTTTTACATTTAATAAAACTTTTCTAATTTTATTTGATGTTGTTTCATTATTAAAGAGATAAAAATCAGAATGAAAATGCTCAATTACTTTTTGTACATAGTTAATGTTATATAAAAACTTTTTTCTTCCCTTTCCGCTCTGTGTACTATCTTTTTTTCGTTCAAGGGATTCATCTTGAGAATTTTCATTAGCTAATTTGTTTAGTAAGCGATTAATAGTTTTAGATGTTATTTCCTTATCATTAATATTTGCATTATTTACAATGTCTGTAATTTCTTCTACTGTAAACCATTCTTTATTCATAATTTTCCCCAACGTAATTAATCTCATTTTTTGCATGTCTGAGATTAATTATAAATATAAACTTAAAATTAATCAAAGATGTAAGGAAGTGATTTTATGACGTAGATTAAACAGAATAGATTAAAAAAATAATATGTATTATGAATAGGAGGAATTTAAAATGCTATTAAAGAAAAATAGTAAAGAAATCTTTAATGAGGAAGTTGCCTATCGAGCAGGGATGAATGGAAAAGGAGTCTTTCAGATTGTTGGAACGGCACCTGAACCGCAATATGTTTGGGATAAAGATAACAGAAAATATACCGATGAAGTTAGTGGGTATGGAATTTGGGTTCGTCAATCAGATGGAGAATATCAGCAGAATCCAATTATGGTTGTTATTCCTAATATTTCCGAAAATAAAGCCAACGATTTTCAATTCGGCGATTTTGTAAAATTGAAGAATTTTGGCGGATATTATTCGCGAAAAAAGCATGTATATCGTTGGCAAGCAGATTCAATTTATAAAGATAAGGAGGAAACAAATAATGTTAAATCTATTTAATACAATTTTATCAGTAATGATTAAATCAGGATTTCTTATTGGAATTTTAATGTTAATTGCTTTTTTGATCCAATTAGTAGTTGAACACTATCAACAAAAAGTTGGAGGAGCAGATTTTCTTGATCGAATTCGAGAATACTTTGAAGAAAAAGAAGATATTGAACAATCGAGAAAGAATTTACAAGAAGAGAAAAAAGAAATCGAAAAAGAAAAGAAGAGAAATGAATCTGAAGAGAAAAAATTAATTGATAAATCAAATAGTTTGGATGAATCTCATGACGAATGGGAAACGTACATTAACGAAGAACAGCAAGAATTAGATTATTATCTTGATTTTTGGAGTAAAATGACGACTGAAAATGAGTATCAAAATAATGTTGATGCAATGCAACACATGAAGGAAGTTATTACGGCATCGTCGTCAAAAAGAAAATTTTTGAAATTTCTAAAAGAAGAACTTCCCAAAGCAAATAGCACAGTAGTAGTTCAAGAGGTATATGAAGAATTGGAACAATTGTTCGAAGGAACAAATTATCAAAAGTATGTCTTAGAAGCATATCAAGACCGTGCTAGTCGAAGCAATCCAGTATTAGTTGCTTTCGAATTATACAGTTGCTATAACGTTAAGAACGCTGCTTAATTTCAAACGCCACGAAAGAAAATATGACAATATGGATGCGAGATACGAAAGTAACGAGAAGTCATATTGTCATATTTTTTTGAGACGAAGTGGTATGAGGTTGGAAATTAAGCAATGAAGAATAACAATTGGAGGAAATGATGATGGTAAAAAATATTTGGATTGCGTCGGATTTACCGCTGAATTTGATAGAACTTATTAAAAAGATTTTTAATGATTTAGAAATTAAGGATAATCAAATTGTAAATTTTGATTATGCTCGAGAAAATGATCGATATGAATTTCATTTGGAATATGAGATGAGTAATTTAGAATAACAGAAAAATATTTTAGATTCGTATGATTACAGAATAATGATGCAAGTGTTGGTATGTTCGACTTCAGGGCTTGTTTTGAAGTCGAACGTATAGTTGCAGATTTTTTGCACAATATTTTTTATGAAGGGAATGATTAATATGAAAGATAATTTAAATCAAAATAATGCAGCGATTCGTTCTAAAGCCTTTATGTATGTTCAGCAAATTGAAAAATTACCATTTGCAAAGGAAGAAACAAGTGAAGAAAAAATTAATGCATTGTTGAAACGAATTCAAAGTTTAGATTTTATTAAGAGGTATGCGCTTATCATTCATGATAAGGATAAAAGCTCAAATGGAGGTTTGATAACACCACATGTTCATGTAATGCTGGAACTGGATAAATCAAGAGCAGTAACGAAAGTAGCAAAACAGTTGGAAGATTCAGTTGAATATTTTGAATCAATGACTAAAAAATATAAACGTCATGGAATTGAGAATGGTTTTGCATACTTAACACATAGAACCAAAGGCGCTGAAGAAAAGTATCAATATTCTTTTGAAGAAGTTAAATCGAATTTTAATTACGCAAAATATATAGAAAAACTTCAACATCGAGTAAAAATGACAAATAAAGTATCAAATAAAGAATTTGTTGGAAAATTACTTAATGATTACTTGACAAATAAGGTTTCTGAAATTGAAGCTAAACGCATGGTGCTGCAATATGATCCTTTATTGATGCAGTATTTTTTAAGAAAATTGGATGCTGTAAAGAGTACAAAACTTGAAATTGATGCTGATGAATGGTTCAAAAACCGTTCTAGGAATGATGCTTTAAAATCAATAATTTGGATTAGTGGTCGTGGTGGAACAGGAAAAACAGTCTTAGCAAAGATGATTGCTCGAAATGTAGTAAAAGATGAATATTATTTAAGTGGAAGTGATAAGGATTATTTTCAAGATTATAATGGAGAACATTGCGTAATTTTAGATGAATTTCGTCCTGATAAGGTTTCATATTCTGATCTTTTAAAAATGTTAGATAATAGTCGATTTGATGTGAGTGCTCCTTCACGTTACCATGACAAGAAAGTTTTGGCAGATTTAATTATTATTACTTCTCCATATGATCCGGCACGGTATTATCAAAATGACGAAAGTATTCGTCCAGCAGTTGATGGATTTGAGCAGTTAGAACGAAGAATAACAATGGCATTAAATGTTGAAAAAGATAAAGTTTCATTGATGAAATATGCAGGATATAGAACAGAAAAAATTCCATCGCCGGGAAGTGGAAATTTTAAACGTGAAAGACCGTACTATAAAGTAGAAACGAGTTTTGAAAATTATATTTCATCTATTAAAAATTACAAGAAAGAAGAAAACGAAATTACACCAAAAATACTAGAAAAATTACATTCTTTTGAAGAAAAGATTGGTAGAAGCGTTGGATTAAAACTAGAAAGGAAAAGTTAATGTTTGGAGAAGAAATTCTGAATGCAAAGCAATTAGCAATGAAATTAGGTATCAGTAGAGCATATCTTTATAAAATGCTGAAAAATGGTCTTCCTTACCATCAACTGGGAAGTAAAAGCAGGAAATATTTCGTTTATAAGGAAGTTTAGGAATGGTTGCTAAGTAATTAAAACATTCATAAGAGTGATATACTCTTTTATGGTTATGTTTATTCTTCTATTTGGAGGTTGAACATGTCGATTAAAAAAGTAAAAACTGGAAAATATTCTGGAAAGTTTCAAGTCAGAATTCAGCCACGTGATAAAGTCACAGGGAAAAGATTGAATATTCCTGCTGAATATGTTGATTCGTTAACCGAGGCTAAAAAGGTTGAACGCTCAATGTGGCACAAGTACGAATCAGGATATGACTATGCTACTGCCGAAGAACTTTTTCCAATTTGCTTTGAAAGATTCATTGAAGTGGAATATGCGAAGGGACGATGGGAAAAGAAAACCTATAAAGATTGGGAATATTCCAGTCGGATTTTTAAACAATATTTTTCACACATCAAAATGAAAGATATGACTACTTACATAATAGGTAGCTTTGCGCGAAAATTTGTTGAAGATCACCATGTAACGGTTAGTCGAAATTCAGTAATTGCTCGCAGATTAACACATCTGAAAGCATATTTGGAACTAATGGTTGGAACATTATATCCTAAAAATCCTGTTCCGTCGCGTGCTCTTGATATTTTCTTTAAGAACGATGAAAAAGCATTAAAAGTTCCAAGATATGTATTGGATAGTTTGGAAATTGAGAAAGTCAAAGACTATTTGAAAGAAAAGATCGATTTTTCTGAATTTTCAAGTTGTGTTTCTAAGTTAGCAATTTGGGTTGACCTAGAAACTGGAATGCGTCCTCAAGAACTTCAAGCCTTGACATGGAATAGCATTCAAAAACAGAAAAATAATTATGTTTTTGAACTTTCCGATTCGTGGAGTGATTACACAAAATCGTTGAATGGTCATCTCAAAGCGCGGAAGATAGGAGAAAAAAGAATAACCTTGCCAATTTCTTTTGAATTAAAATCAATGCTTGATAAATTTGAAAAATATCAAAGCAAGTTCCTAAAAGAAAATGGAATTTCAAACTTTAATAACTTCATTTTTTTGAATTTGAATGATTTTCAAAAATCGTCAGCAGGTTATCCTGTGACACAAACGAGTTTGAATGAAATGCTAAAGAAAATTGGTGAAGAAGTTGGAATTAAACCTGAAGGACAATGGTCGATGTATTCGTTACGTCATACAATTGCAACGAAATTAGGTAACACTCCAGGAATGAGTTATCCTTGGGCAGCTGCAAGAATGGGGCATACAACAAAGGAATTTATGAAGACCTATGTTCATGTTGATCGTGATATTAACGATCAAATGAATAATCTTTGGATTAACAGTTAAATAATGGATTAATGAGGCTTGACACATTCTGACACACGGAGTGGTTTGGCACGTTAATTCATGCTTGATATAATGCGGTTTTGACTTACAACCTGTGAGCCTGCAATCATGATAAAACGTTCATAAATGTTTATAAGCCTTGATATAAGGCTTTTTTTGTTTATATAAGTATTTAAGTGTACACAAAAAAACTTTAAAATATTCAAAACAGACACATTCTGTGCACACAGTTCTAGTGCGTGTGCATGAGAAAATTTTAATGAAAGATGAGTCCACTGTTATATCAATGTTTTATGAGTTGATTCTGTGTGCATGAGGTGTTTTTTTAAGCGTTAATATTAGATTAATCTTAAAATAAAATACACATAGGTTTACAGGCCAGACACACACTAGACACACGACAGATAACCGTGTGTCTGTAAAGAATTTTAGAATGCGGATAAACATTGATATAACAACAAAAGACAACACTTTTCTGTGTGTCTGACAGGTACTTTGGTGTAATTTGGACAAAGAATAAGGACATGATTAAATTTGTGTCCTTATTTTTTATTCAAAAATGAAACCGAAAATTGACCAATTTCCCACAGATGACTATACTTTAAATATTATTAAGTTTATTTATGGAAGGAATTTAAAATTGACTCCAATTAAGTCGCAAAAAACATTTTTAGGACACCCGCGCGGACTGGCAACCTTATTCTTCACTGAAATGTGGGAACGGTTTAGTTACTATGGCATGCGGGCAATTCTGCTGTTTTATATGTTTTATTCGGTAACGGAAGGCGGATTGGGCTTTAGTAAAGCGACGGCCGCATCGATCATGTCGATTTACGGGGCGCTAGTTTATCTGACAAGTGTTCTTGGCGGGTTTATGAGTGATCGCCTGTGGGGCAGTCGGAAAACGGTTTTGATCGGTGGAATTTTAATCATGCTTGGGCATATCGTTTTAGCAACGCCATACGGCAAAGCCGCGTTGTTTATTTCGATCATTCTGATCACTTTTGGAACTGGGATGTTAAAACCCAACGTTTCTGAAATGGTTGGCAGCCTGTATGATAAGGATGATTATCGCCGGGAAGCCGGATTTAATATTTTTGTATTTGGAATTAACGTGGGGGCCTTTATTGCGCCAATTATTGTGGGGTACATTGGGCAAACGTATAATTTTCATATCGGCTTTTCACTTGCCGCAATTGGAATGTTTTTTGGACTTGTTCAGTATTCGATCGATGGCAAGCTGTACTTATCGCCTGACAGCATGTTTCCGAATGATCCGCTTGAACCGGAAGAAGTTCGCGGACTGATCAAAAAGGGGATTGCGTGGGTTATTGGGATCGTTTTGACTTGCGTAATTATGATCGAATTTAATCTGTTTAATATTGGCAACGTGATTCTTGTATTGTCGATCCTTTCAATTGGAATTCCGATTTATTACTTTGTTGTAATGCTGACCAATCAAAAAGTAACGGTGAACGAACGTAAGCGGGTCGTAGCCTACCTTCCATTATTTTTAGCTGCGATTGTCTTCTGGATCATTGAAGAGCAGGGATCAGTTACTTTGGCGATTTTTGCTGAAGAACAGACTAAATTGACGGTGTTGGGTCATTCATTTCCAGCAAGCTGGTTTCAAAGCATGAATCCGCTGTTCATTATGCTGTACGTTCCATGCTTTGCTTGGCTGTGGAGTAAGTTAAAGAATCGTCAACCATCGTCAGCAACCAAATTTTCATTGGGATTATTTTTTGCGGGAATTTCGTTCTTATGGATGATGCTTCCGGGAATGCTTTACGGGACTCACACAAAAGTTTCGCCTCTTTGGCTGGTCATGAGTTGGGCGTTGGTCATTATTGGGGAAATGTTGATTTCACCGATTGGACTTTCAACGACCACTAAATTGGCTCCACAAGCATTTCGGTCACAAATGATGAGCATGTGGTTCTTAACGGATGCGGTCGCGCAGGCGATCAACTCGCAAATCGTAAAGTTTTACAACCAGACAACCGAGATTCATTACTTTGGAATCATTGGGGGAGTAACGATTATTTTAGGGCTGGTCTTATTGATGATTGCCCCCAAGATCAAACAATTAGCAATGTCAGACTAAAAAAATAATTTTTTTGAAAAAAGTCCTTGCATTTTTTCTAAATAGCATGTATGATAATTAAGTCGGATGTGATAAGGCATTTGATTTTAATTGAACATGGAGGGGTAGCGAAGTCTGGCTAAACGCGGCGGACTGTAAATCCGCTCCTTCGGGTTCGGTGGTTCGAATCCACTCCCCTCCATCATCTTATTGGGGTATAGCCAAGCGGTAAGGCAACGGTTTTTGGTACCGTGATGCGCTGGTTCGAATCCAGCTACCCCAATTTTTTTATTGGGTAAAAGGTTGTGCAAGGGCACAACCTTTTTTGTATTAACCGGATAAACGAATAATATTTAGTGATATACTTATGGTATAAATTTTAAAGGAATGGATTTAAGGATGAGCTCTCCAATTTATATTCGAATTCATAATGATTTAAAGGAATCAATTGAAAAAGGCAAGTGGCAAGTCGGCGATCGGATCCCAGCAGAACGGGAATTGGCTGAAAAATATGGCGTTAGCCGAATGACTTTGCGCCAGGCAGTTCAAACGCTGGTTGATGAAGGAATCCTTGAACGCCGGGTCGGTTCTGGAACGTTTGTTGCCCGGAAAAAAGTTCAGGAAAAGATGTCCGGGACAACGAGTTTTACTCAGCTGATGGAAAATCAGGGAAAGACGCCTTCAAGTAAAACAATTTCGTATCAGGTAACGACCCCGTCGTTAAGTGAACAGGAACACCTGAAACTCAGTGATCATGATAATATTTTACGAATGGAACGGATTCGGTATGCAGACGAAGTTCCGATTTGCTTTGAAGTTGCAACGTTACCATATTCGCTAGTTAAAAATTATCAACGAGCGCAAATTACCCGGTCGTTATACCAAACGTTACAGGAACACGGGCTTGAGATTGGGCATGCCCAACAGACGGTTTCGGCATCAAGCGCATCGGAAAAGATTGCTGATTATTTGAAAATCAAACGGGGAGCACCGATTCTAAAGCTACGCCAAATTACTAAACTGACAACGGGACTGCCGTTTGAATATGTGCGAACAGAATATGCCGGCGAACGGTTTGAATTTTACTTAGAGAAATAAAAAATAAGGCTGAGGCCTTATTTTTTTTGCTTGAATTTTTGCCGATAAACGCGGAATAAATAACGCGGCAAAGCTAACATCCGTTTAAAGCGGGTCGGTTCTTGGATCAGCCGGAAGAGCCATTCAATGTGATGATTGATCCAAAATTCAGGGGCCCGTTGAACGTTGCCGGTCAAAACGTCGAAACTGCCGCCGACGCCCATCCAAATCGAATTGGCAATAGACCGGTGATGGGCGATGAAAAAGTCTTGTTTTGGAAATCCCAACGCAACAAAAATGAAATCCGGTTGGGATTGCTGGATTTCATGGACGATCGGTTCTTCATCATTAAAATAACCATCATGCATTCCAGCAATGACTAAGTGCGGGTATTTTTTCTCAATTACATTTTTCAATGCGCTGATCACTGCTGGCTTACCGCCTAAAAAGTAAACTTTCTTTTGACTTTGATCAGCATATTGCAACAATGCTTGCATGGTATCAAAGCCGGTTACCCGTTCAGCAAGCGGGGTGCCCAGAATCTGCGCACCTTTTACGATGCCGATTCCATCCGCAGTAACGTAATCAGCATGGTTGATGATCTGCTGGTAATTAGGATCGCGGGTGGCTGCCAGAACGATTTCAGGGTTAGCCGTGACGACGAACCGGTTAAGATGTTGCTGGTTATCGGTAATCAGTTGGTGAACCAATTCTTTCTGGGTAAAATTATCAAATTCAATTCCAAGAATATTGACCTTTAAACGCGTCATGATCTTCCTCGTTTCTGCTTTGTTTATTTCATTATAGAACAAACTATTTTGCGGTGGGAACCCGAAAAGTGATAAAATATAAGCACTATTATGTATCTAGTAAATTACGATCTTAAAGAGGAATATCATGATTAATAAATATGCAGACGACAGCTTAGCACTTCATACTGATGCGTATGAATTGAATATGATCGAAACGTATTGGCGTGAAGGGATTGCCGATCGGAATGCAATCTTTGAAGTTTATTTTCGCGATTTACCGTTTCAAAACGGATATGCCATTTATGCCGGGTTGGAACGTGTAATTCAATATATCCAAAACCTGCACTTTTCAGAGTCTGACCTTCAGTACTTAAAAGAAGAGATGGGTTATCAGGATGATTTTATTGAATACTTACGGAATTTCAAAATTCGGTTAAGTATTCGGTCAATGGTCGAGGGAGAAATCGTATTTAATAATGAACCGTTGATGCAGATTGAAGGCCCATTAGCGGATTGTCAGTTAGTGGAAACCGCAATCTTGAATATTATCAATTATCAAACGTTGATTGCGACCAAAGCTGCCCGGATTCGGTCAGTTGTCGGGGATGATCCCTTACTTGAATTCGGCAGTCGGCGGGCCCAGGAAATGGATGCCGCCATTTGGGGAACGCGCGCAGCTTACATTGGCGGCTTTGATGCAACCAGCAACTTGCGGGCAAGTAAGATTTTTGGGATTCCAGCAAGCGGAACCCATGCCCATGCATTAGTGCAAGCATATCAAAATGACTATGAAGCATTTAAAGCATACGCTGAAACGCATCATGATTGTGTCTTTTTGGTTGATACTTACGACACATTACGTTCCGGCGTTCCGAATGCGATTCGGGTTGCGAAGGAAATGGGCGATCGCATCAACTTTTTAGGGGTGCGGATCGATTCTGGCGATATGGCATACATTTCAAAGTGTGTGCGCAAGCAGCTTGATGCAGCCGGTTTCCCGGATGCTAAAATCTATGCTTCAAATGATCTTGATGAAAAAACGATCATGAACTTGAAAATGCAGCATGCCAAAATTGACGTTTGGGGTGTCGGCACGAAACTGATCACGGCGTATGATCAACCAGCTTTAGGTGCAGTTTACAAAATGGTCGCCATTGAAAATGCGACAGGTCAAATGGAAGACACCATTAAAATTTCAAGTAACGTTAATAAGGTGTCAACTCCAGGAAAGAAGCAGGTTTGGCGGATCACCCGGAAAGATTCCGGTAAATCAGAAGGCGATTACGTTGCCCTTTATAATGAAAAGCCGCAACAACGAAAGTCGCTGTTGATGTTCCACCCGCAATATACGTATATCAATAAGCAGGTCACAAACTTTAATGCGCGGCCATTGCTGACGGAAATTTTCAAAGACGGCGAATTAGTCTATGATCAGCCAAGTTTACAAGAAATCAAGCAGTACGCTGAACAGCACCTTGAAAGTTTGTGGGAAGAATATAAGCGGTTATTGAACCCGCAAGATTATCCCGTTGATCTTTCAAAGAAGTGCTATGATAACAAGATGAAAATTATTCAAACCATTCGGGAAACGAATAACCAAAAGCCGCTTCCGAATGATATTTAATAAGTGGAGTGAGAGAAATGCGTGAATTACAAGCAAAAATCATTGAAACGTTAAAGGTTCAACCGCAAATCGATCCGGAAAAGGAAATTCGCCGGTCAATTGACTTTTTAAAGGCATACTTGAAGAAAAATTCATTTTTAAAGACCCTTGTCTTGGGAATTTCAGGTGGCCAAGATTCAACGCTTGCCGGAAAGTTAAGCCAAATGGCAATTACGGAAATGCGGGAAGAAACGGGCGACCAAGATTATCAATTTATCGCGGTGCGGCTTCCATACGGTGATCAAGCCGATGAACAAGATGCAATGGATGCCATTGAATTTATGAATGCTGATCAAACTGTGCGGGTCAACATTAAGGAAGCTGCTGACGCAATGGTCAAGGCGGTTGAATCCAACCAAATCGAAGTCAGCGACTTTAATAAGGGCAACATCAAGGCGCGGCAACGGATGATCGCACAGTATGCAATTGCCGGGGCTAATCACGGTGCAGTGGTTGGCACAGACCACGCAGCTGAAGCAATCACCGGTTTCTATACGAAATACGGAGATGGCGGTGCTGATATCACCCCGTTATGGCGGTTAGACAAGCGTCAGGGCAAGCAAATGCTTGAAGTTTTGCATGCGCCAAAGCACTTATATGAAAAAACGCCAACAGCTGACCTTGAAGATAACCGGCCGGCTTTGCCTGACGAAGTAGCGTTAGGGGTAACGTATAACGATATTGATGATTATCTGGAAGGCAAACCGGTTGATGATCACAATGCGGAAATCATTGAAAACTGGTATGTGAAGACGGAACACAAGCGGCACATGCCAATCAACGTTTATGACGAATTTTGGAAATAGGGTGAAAAAATGCGACGGGTAAATATTAACCAATATTTAGGTGTGATCAACAATGTATTAGACAGCACCCAAAAGATGAGTGCGAAGATGGATCCGTACTTCAATATTTTTCGAAGTGCATTGAATGATGATGAAGAAATCGAAGCCGAAGACTATCAAGCTACGCAGGAAAGTTTTGGCGAAGGCGTTAAGCAATATCAAACGAACTTAACGACCTTAGAAAAGGCGCAAGCTCCGGCCCAGTTGATTGGGGTTCATAAGAACCTGATTGCTCATTATCGGGAATTTGTAAAGGGCTGCGAAGCAATGAATGCCAGCATTGATTATCAAGGCTACCAAGTTGACCGGAAACAATTTGATGCAGCTGAAAAGGCACAGGAAACGGCAATGGATAAAGTTAACCGGAGTGTCCAAAAAATCATCCGGGGACTCCATTTGGCATAGTTTAAGGGTGAAAAAGCAGGGAGGCTGCGACGTGGGTCACAACCTCTTTTTAATTTTAAAGGAGAAGAAAGATGGAACAGCAATATCTTGAAATTACAGCACATCAACTGCCACAATTGCGGCCGCATCAAATCAAAGAAACATTAAAATTGCTTGAAGATGGGAATACGGTTCCATTTATTGCCCGGTACCGGAAAGAAATGACGGACAGTCTTGATGAAGTCCAGCTGCGCGAAATTCAAAAAACATACGATCAGGTTGCCAAAATTGAAAAACGCAAAGCCGATATTATTAGCAAAATTGACGAACAGGGGAAATTAACCGCAACGTTGAAGGCCAAAATCAACCAAGCGGATAACATGCAGCTGCTGGAAGACCTGTATTTGCCATACAAGCAAAAACGGAAAACGAAGGCGCAAATTGCTAAGGATGCGGGGTTAGAACCGCTTGCCCGGTATGTTTTAGGCTTTAATTCCGGGATTGAAGCTGAAGCGGCAAAATATTTGAATCTGGCAAAAGAAATCATGACGGTCGATGATGCTCTTCAAGGCGTTCATGAAATTATTGCGGAAGCATTTGGCGAAAACGTCCAGTTACGGGACTGGGTTCGGCAAAACACGTTAAAACATGGGAAAATTGTTTCAAAGGTCAAAGACGAAGAAGCTGATGAAAAGGGTGTTTATCAGCTGTATTATGACTTTGAACAGCCAATCAGTAAGATGGCCTCCCATCAAACGTTAGCCCTTGACCGCGGTGAAAAAGAAAAAATTATTCGGGTAAAGGTTGAACTTGATGAGCAATTTGTATTACGGTATTTTCACTCCCGGTTTATCGGCAGTCGTCAAGGCGAAGCAGCTCCCATCATTGAAAATGCATATACGGATGCTTATCGGCGGTTCATCCGGCCGGCAATTGAACGTGAGATCCGGAAACAATTAACGGAAAAAGCCGATGAAAAGGCAATCAATGTGTTTGGTGATAATCTGTATCATTTGCTGATGCAGGCGCCGTTAAAAGGTAAAACGGTTCTTGGATTGGACCCCGCATTCAGAACGGGCTGCAAGCTGGCAGTGATCGATCCGACCGGGAAGTTCTTAGCGAAAGCCGTAATTTACCCGCATGAAAAAGCGAAGGGCCAAAAGCCGAATCCGAAGCTGCGGGCAGAAGCCAAGGAGAAACTCAAGGCCTTAATTAACGATTATCACGTTGAAATGGTTGCGATTGGAAACGGAACTGCCAGTCGGGAATCTGAAGCGTTTGTTGCTGAAGTTTTAAAAGAGATCTCAATGCCGGTTTACTACGTGATCGTCAATGAGGCGGGGGCTTCGGTTTACTCCGCAAGTCAAATCGCCCGGGACGAATTTCCCGACTTTAACGTTGAAGAGCGGTCAGCAGTCAGTATCGCCCGGCGGCTCCAAGATCCATTAGCTGAATTGATTAAAATTGATCCGAAATCAATTGGGGTTGGTCAATATCAACACGACCTGCCAGAAAAGGAACTGGATAATAAACTGAGCCAGGTAATTGAAACGGGCGTTAACCAGGTAGGGGTTAATTTAAACACTGCCAGTCCGCAATTATTAGAACATATTTCAGGATTGAATAAGTCGATTGCCAAAAATATCGTGAAATACCGTGATGAAAACGGCAAGTTTAAGACGCGGAAGGAATTACTGAACGTTCCGCGGCTTGGAAATAAGGCATATGAACAATCAGCTGGTTTCTTACGGATCGTGAACGGGACGAATCCATTGGATAATACCGACATTCACCCTGAAAGCTATGCGGCTGCCGAAAAGCTTTTAGCGGCTAATCAGGCAGCACAGGATGAGATTGGAACGGCTAAGTTGAATCAAAAATTAAAACGGTTTGATCAAAAGCAGTTTGCGGCGGAAAACCAAATTGGTGAAGCAACGTTGACGGATATTGTTTCAAGTTTGGAAAAGCCGGGACGTGATTTCCGTGATACGATGCCAATGCCGCTTCTGCGTTCAGATACGCTTCACCTTGAAGATTTGAAACCGGGAATGCAGCTTCAAGGCACAGTCCGGAATGTTGTGGATTTCGGTGTCTTTGTAGATATTGGCGTTAAGCAAGACGGGCTAGTGCATATTTCGAAGTTAAGTGATTCATATGTTGCGAACCCGCGGGATGTGGTTGCTGTTGGGGATATCGTTGACGTCTGGGTCGATAGTGTTGATGAGAAACGCGGCCGGATCCAATTATCAATGGTTGCGCCAGCGGAACAGAAGGCCGAGAAATGACCGATCAAGAACTGCAACAGTTAATTGAACGGATTTCAAATGAATCATTTCAAGTTCCGTTTCGCCATACTGCGAGCTTTAATTCCCGGCTACGGTCAACTGGCGGACGGTATATGTTGGAAACTCATAATATTGAAATCAACCCGCATATCGCAACTGATTATCCGCCTGAAATTTTGGTAGGGGTAATCAAACATGAATTGTGTCATTATCACTTGCATTTAAATCACCGCGGTTACCAGCACCGGGATCACGATTTTAAGGTCTTGCTGCAAAAGGTTGGCGGGAGCCGGTATTCGCCGTCAAGTTTACGGCCCGACCCGCAAATCGTGTATGAATGCCGGCAATGCCATAAACGGTATTATCGCCAGCGGCATTTTAATGTCCAGAAGTATCGTTGTTCACGGTGTGGCGGTCATTTGAAATTAATTTCAAAATAATTAAAAAAGATATTGCGTCTGATAATTTTGTCTGTTATAATTACTTTTGTTGTCGCGGGTATGGCGGAATTGGCAGACGCGTCAGACTAAGGATCTGGTGAGCATTGCGCTCGTGATGGTTCGAATCCATTTACCCGCATAAAGGTGAGCTGAGGTATTATGCCTCAGCTTTTTTTTACCTAAAAACACAAATATTTTGCATTCATTTCCTTTCAGGAGTATCTTAGATTAAGATTTTAAATTAGGATGTATATCTGCTTGAAGGGTAATGAGAAAAAAGAATTTTGAGGTGAACATAATGTCAGTTGGTGTTAAATTAACAGCCAGTGCAGGGTATTTACCTGAACGGGTCGTTACAAATGATGAATTAAGTAAAATTATGGATACTTCTGATGAATGGATTCAAGCTCATACAGGAATCAAAACTCGTCATTATGCAATTGATGAAGATTCATCTGAAATGGCAACCAAGGTTGCGGAAAAGCTTTTGCAACAGGCGCATGTTGCTCCGGAAGAAATTGATTTGATCATCGTTTCAACAATTTCACCGGATGCATTGACGCCATCAACCGCTGCCCTTGTTCAAAAGAATATTGGGGCGAAAAATGCCTTTGCCTATGACTTGTCAGCGGCCTGTGCCGGATTTATTTTCGGTTACAGTACGGCAGATAAGTTTCTTCACAGTCCGCAATACAATAAGGCGATTGTGATCAGTGTTGAAAATAACTCAAAGATGATGGACTTTACGGACCGGACATCGGCTGTTTTCTTCGGTGATGGGGCTGCCGGTGCATTGTTAGAAAAGAAGGAAAATGCAACGGATTCACTGCTTGCTGAAAAAATGCGGGCCGATGGCAACATGGAAGCTGTCAACAGCGGCCGAATCAAGCCAATTTCAGCTGTTAAGGCTGAAAATTATCCACAAGCAAAGGCCTTTTATCAAGATGGTCCAGCCGTGTTTAATTTTGTAACGACAACGGTCATCGATCACATGAAAGATTTCTTAAATGAAAATCAAATTGATCCGCAAGAGATTGATTTGGTAATTCCTCACCAAGCAAATTTACGGTTGCTTGAAAAAATCTCTGAAGGGTTGAATATTCCATTTGAAAAGTTTGCCGTTAACGTTGATTATGCTGGTAATACTTCGTCAGTGGGGATTCCGTTGGCATTAAGTGAACAGCTGGCAAATGGGAAACGGCCAAAGAAAGCATTATTAACGGGCTTTGGTGCCGGATTAGTTTACGGCAGTCTGTTGTTAGACTTAAGTGATTATTAAAAAAAGATTGTGCGATTTTTTTTCGCACAATCTTTTTTAGTATCCATAATTTCCAGTCGTTCCCGTGCCAGTTCCGGTTCCCGCACCGGTTGCTCCAGCAGTCCGACCATAGTTGCCGCCGGTTGCATGTCCCGTTGCAGCACCGGTTCCAGTCCCTGCTGTTTGATTAGCAGTTCCGGTGCCTGCTCCCGTTCCGTATCCTTGAGTTTGGGTTCGAGGAGAAGCCGTTGTTGTTTGGTTTCCATAGCTTGTTCCGGTTCCGTAACCAGTCCCAGCATTTCCCGTTGCTGAACCGTATCCGTTACCGGTTGAAGTGGTGTCTGTGGTTGAATCATCACTGCTGCTATCGCCTTCAAGTTGGCTGAGTGAGTCTTTTTCGAAATTATAGTCTGAATCTTTTAATCCAAGTTGGTGCCGAATTTCATTTGAAATTTTCCGTTTTTCAGCGGCAGTTGCGACTTGGTATGATAAGCCGCTTAACGTTTCGCTGTTTCCTTGAAGAACCCGCGATGAAACGTGTTTTCCGGCATCCTTGTAATAGGATTCGATCAACATCAAGTCATCATATGAAAGATCAGTTTTTAAACTTCCCTGGATCGCATTGATCGTCTTGTTGTATTTCGTTAATGAAGAAGCAGACATTACCCTTTTGATGATGGCCGTTAAAATTTGTTTTTGCCGTTTTTGCCGACCGTAATCACCTTGAGGGTCGTCATCCCGCATCCGCGAATACGATAATGCTTGTTTACCATCAAGTTTGACGGTTTTATCTTTTGTAACTGAAACATTTTGGTATGAGAACGTCAATGGCGGGGTAACGGTTACGCCGCCGAGATCATCGATTACTTTAACTAGTCCACCCATGTTGATCAGCATGTAAAAGTTGATCGGGATATCAAGTGTCTTTTCAACGGTCTTGACCGCCAGATCCGTTCCACCGTACGTGTAAGCTGAGTTAATCTTATCATATTCGTTGTTTGATCCGGGAATGTGAACGGCCGTATCCCGTGGAATGCTTGTCATGGTAATCTTTTCCGTCTGTGGATTAACGGTCATTACGATCATCGTGTCTGTTCGACCCGTATAAGTTCGCCCAAGATCTCCGGTATCAGTTCCTAACAGTAAAACTGAAAATGGCTTTTTGTCCTTTAAGACCTGTGAAACAGCTTGATCCTTTGTCGTGGGCGAATATGCTTTTGACATTGCTGTTCGTGTGTGATTTAAAATGCTTAATGCAAAGGCGCCGATACCATAAAATCCAATTAGTAATATAACTAATAAGAACGTACAGATTTTTTTGCGAATATTTTTTTTTGCATGATTTCGTCTATGATATTCTTCAACTCGTGAAGGAATTTCATCATATAATGATGAATCTTCGCGTTCTTTTTTTTCCATAATAACTCCTTGATTTTATCTTTATATTTACTTATTGAATTATACCAAAAAAAATAATTGAAAAGTTGAATAAATTGCGAATTTAATAAATGGAGGGATGATAATGATAAAAAGACTAATAATTAGTGGTGTCACCGCATTATTATTACTATGCGGGGCGGAAAAAGTTCACGCTTCAAGTTATTACTGGGCGCCAAAGACGAAGATTAATGACGTTGAAGTAACGGTTTCGGCTGGGACAGAAATTGAATTGCCAAGTGAAGTGAATCATGATTTTGAAAAGAACGAAGATAATTTAGAAAACGAACAAAACGCCAATCCAATCATTCGTGAAGCCCGAAAATATCTCGGAGTGCCGTATGTTTGGGGCGGGACCACCCCAAACGGGTTTGACTGTTCAGGGCTTGTGCAATATGTATATGCGCATTGCGGAAAGCAGTTACCACGGGTGACGACTCAGCAGGAACATTGCGGCAAAAAAATTCCACTTGATCAAGCCCAACCAGGAGATCTATATTTCTGGGGATTGCCGGGGCAGACGTATCACGTTGCAATTGCGTGCGGAAACGGAAAATTTATTCAGGCGCCCGCGCCGGGACAATCCGTAATGGTTTCAGATGTCCAATTTTTCCGGCCGGATTTCGCAATTCGACTTGATTAAAATTCTTTCTGCTTTATCGTCCGGAGGGATTTTGATATGATAAAAATTGGTTAAAAAGCGTAAGAAGGTGAACTAATGGTTAAATTAGTTTTACTCCGCCACGGACAGAGTATTGCGAATCAAAAAAATGAATATACCGGATGGTCAGATGTTCCGTTGACAGCATTAGGAGAGGCGCAAGCCCACTCGGCCGGTCGGCTTTTGCGTGAAGAAGGAATCCAATTCAGCGATGTTCATACATCGGTTTTAGTACGGGTAATTAAAACCGCTAATATTGTTTTAGATGAAATCGATCAATTATGGATCCCGGAACATAAAACTTGGCGGCTGAATGAACGGCACTATGGCGCGTTACGGGGATTAAATAAGGATTATACCCGTCAAATTTATGGAAAGAAGCAGGTTGCGCTTTGGCGGCGGTCATACTATTCAATTCCGCCAGAATTAGAGAAATTTGATGATGATCGGCGGTATGCAAGTGTTCCGCATGATTTGTTGCCGTTATCTGAAAGTTTGGAAATGGCTTCAGCCCGCATTATTCCATACTGGATCGATGAAATTGCTCCTCGCCTTAAAGCAGGGAAAAATCAGCTAGTTGTCGCTCACGGGAGTTCCTTACGGGCATTGTTAAAATACCTGGAACGCATCAGTGATGAAGGCATTGACGGGGTTGAAGTTTATAATGGCGAACCAATTGTTTATACGTTAGATGATCAAACCCTTGAAGTTTTGGATAAGAAAGTTTTGTCATACGAAAAAAAATCTGCCGATTAGGCAGATTTTTTATTATGTCTTTAGAACTGGTTGAGCACGAAACGGGCGAAATAAAACCCACCCGCTATATGTTATGCACCTCAAATCTTAGATTTATTGTCCAATTTTTAGAGTTCACTTCATAGTGGCTAGCTGCTCTTTTAATATACAAAAAACTCGTCATAACAACGAGCCTTAGAAAACAATGATGTTAGAATGTGTCTTTCATTGGATGCTTTTAGTATAGCACTTATTATTTAACTTTAAATCCTTTTATAAAATTATTTACAATTCTAATTCGTTTTTTATGCGGTAAACGGTGTTTCGGGTAATTCCAGCTTTATCAGCGATTTGTTTAATGGTGATTGGTTCACCATTGGCTTTTTACTTGAGCATTGAAACTACTGTGTTATAAATCAATTTTCGTTGAGGATTTTTAGTATCTTTAGAATATTGAACAACGCCACCTTTATATGCACTGCGTTCTTTTGCAAGTTTAATTCCTTGTTGTTGATGTTCAAGTACTGTTCTGCGTTCTTGCTCAGCAGTGTATTTTTGGATTTCTAAGACAAGATTAGTCAACAAATTCTTTAAGTTTCGATCTTTAATACCTTCAAAAGAAGGTAAATTAAGAATGTTAATGGTTACACCTTTATGTTTGATCTGTTCGGTAATGTTAGAAATATCATGGCTATTCCGACCAAGACGCTCCATACTAATAGCACATCATCTTCACGAATAAAATTTAACATTGCTTGAAGTTGAGGACGTTTAGCATCTTTACCTGAAATTTTTTCTTGAAAGATTTTTTAACAATCTGCTTGATGAAGTTGCCCAAGTTAACGATTTAGGTTTGGATCCATGGTTGAAACACGTGCCTATCCGAATTTCATTTTTATATTTCCTTTCTACATTAGTTTTTATTTTAATTTAAAGATTTTAACTATGCTCTACTCTGCTTAGAGATGTAAAAAAGTACATGGTGTGAAAAAAGACTTGCCCCCACCGTAAAGCAAGTCTCTTTTTACCTTTTTTTGATTATTGCTGGTAAAAATGTTACTTAATTATGTTTTTTAGCCATTCTATGGAGGGTTCGGTGATAATATTACTTTAACAACAATTGTTATTTTTCATCGTAAAGCAAGAGGATGCTTTATTTCAGATAGATTACACGGATATATTATAAAATAAATCTAGTAAATTATTAGATTTTTTTAAAGAGCCTGTTTAGATAGGACACCTTGATTACACATATTCCACAAAATAAGAACCTAACTGTTAGCCGGCAGTTAGGAAGCTGTGTTGTTAATTATCGCCAAATATATCCTTACACCAACGCTTGTCGGGTGCTTGGCAGCTTTATTTACGCATTGGTTAAACGAGCATTAAAAGGTTGCTAACTGATGCGCGTATGTAAGGAAATCGTCCGTTTGAGCCTAGCTAACTTATTCGGGCGTTTTTTAATAAAAAGACCTAACTGGCTAGACGGACCAGTTAGGTTAGGACTATATGGTATCATCCACTTATTTTGTATAACCACAGGCACGTCATTTGAAGGGAATGTTGTGTGGTAAGTAAGTGGATTAATAAGCGATAATGAGTTGCTTATACAACGAAGTCCAGCAGACTTAGAATTCCGCTGATTTTTGTAAGAGGTCTAACTGGTTAGATGAGTACATCTAAACCGGAAGTTGTATGATTTCTCATCAACTCGTCTTACGGGTACATATTAGCATAATGAATGTTATTTGTGTATAAAAATTCATGCCTATTTGGTTGTTTATTATATTTTTCAGTAGGGATGTGTTTTGAGATAGCTCAACTATTTTTCCAGACTTAATTGAAGAAAAAATAAAAGAGGATTTAGCCAGAACTTGGAGATGCTAAATCCTCTTTGGGTTTCAATACTGAAGCTCCACATTTATTTTATCATAATTTTTAGACGATAAGCTAAGTTTAAAATAAGTGAGTAGGAATTTATGGAAATAAAATTAAAATGGGTTACTTCAAAAGGTAAACTATTTTTTTACAAAAAAACTGCTAGCTTAATCGCTAGCAGCATTATGTTATTAATTTTTGGAGTTTAAAATATGGAAATAATTAACTCAATACAGGGTTTTATCTTCTTGTTAGAAAAGTGAAACAATATGAAAAAAGACTTGCTTCATCATAAAGCAAGTCTTTTTGTTTTGAAAGCTTTAGTGGCTATTTATCTACCGCAGTTTCCTGTGCGATTATGCCCTTGATCGGAATTTTTTCTAATTAATTTTGGCTAGGTTTTTATTTAATTCTAGTGAAATTAAGTACAACGCAATTAAAAGATATACTCTTTAAAAGCGTTGATATTAAGTCGTTTGTGAAAGTATACTTAAATTTATAAAACGTTAAGCCAATGCACCCATTGGATCCCATGGAGCAAGAACAGTTGGTTCTTCCTTCAAGATTTCTTGAAGGTCCTTTGGCAAGTATTTCTTGTTAACAACGATTTGGTAGCAGAATTCTTCCATCCAGTCATCGCTCATTACGAAGAATCCTTTTTCGCCGACCTTATCGCCCCATGAATTTTCAACTTTCCATTTTGTTGGTTGACCGTCAACCAAGTCAACGCCGGTCAATACCATGGCGTGGGTCATCATGCTTTCACCGTAGTCAAGCCGTTCAGCCTTTGACATTGAAAAGTCAACATCGAAAAGTTCGTCTTGGTGGTAGAGGTTCGTGTCCATGATTCCTTTCTTCCGGTCGGATTCTTGACCAACATCTGAACCAAACCAAACACTTTCGCCATGTTTAAGTTGTTCGATGGCAACTTTGCGGAAGGTTTGCATATCAAGGTTCAAGTGGCGAACTTGCCGGCCGCCTAAAACATTTCCAAGCATTTCAACCGTGTACATGTGGTTGAATGGTTTGTCAGCGGTTGGGGCATTGATAATTGAAACGTAATCGTCTAAGTTCCAACCAACGTACTTCTTGAAGAATTCTTGCGGCGTAATGTTTTCGATCCGGTGATAGTTGTTATCAGTATCACGGTATTCAAAATCAAAGTTTGCTGGTGGTTCACCAAATGTGTAAGCTAACATCCGGTAAATTTCGTTCAGCATTTTTTCCTTTGCTTTTTGAATATCAGCATCACTCTTCTTTGCGGCAACCAATTCGCGCAATTCAACGGCATCTTTGCGAAGTTTAAGGTTGAGTTGCTTATTAATTTCCGTTGAGTTTGATGAGTTGAAGGTTTCCGGCATGACGGTTTGCGGAACAACTCCGTATTTTTGAATCAATGCGACTAACATGTCCCATTGGCCACCATCTTGTTGCGGCGTTTGCATCAACCATGCAACTTTGCGGTCAGAAGTTGGTAGTTCAGCAGTTTGCAACACATTTTCAAGGAAATAGTTTGATTTTTCAAGTTTATCCCAGAAGAAGGTGTAGTTTTGTGAAAGTTCAAAGTCGTCTTTCATGTGTAACTTTTCGCGCATTGAATGCCGCATTGTATTTAAAGCAGCAAACATCCAGCACCGGCCTGACCGTTTTTGATCAGCAACTTTTCCGGTGTCAATGTCGATCGAAAAGACCCGGTCCATTGCGACTTCTGAACGGTAGTCAGCACTGACACTTAAAATTCCGTTTTTAGTAACGGCGCGTTCGTTGACTTCGTGACCTTCATGCTTGTCGAGGTCAGCTTGGAAATTTTGTAATTGTTCTTGACTAATTGCTTTACTCATAAATATTCACCTCAAAATTAACATTTAACCTGGATTACTTCGGGACCATCTTGCCGGCCAACGATCACCGTGTTGACCATGTCAAGGAACAAGCCTTGTTCAACCACGCCGACTTGGCTGATCAAATATTTTGCCAATGTGTGCGGGTGATCGATTTCATGCAAGTAAAGGTCGATGACATAGTTATTTGAATCGGTCCGGACGCGTTCATTTGTTTGCGGATCGATTCTGAATTTCGGGTTAAGGCCTTTCTTTTCAAACCGTTCAAACACTTTTTGACTGCCGTATGGAATGACTTCAACCGGAAGCGGGAATGACCCCAATTTTGGTGAAAGTTTGCTTTCATCAACGATCCACATTACTTTATCGGAATTGATCGCAACGATCTTTTCAAAAAGCAATGCAGCACCGCCACCCTTGATTCCTTGAAAATCTGAACTGATTTCATCTGAGCCATCGATCGTTAAGTCGATGTGGTCAACTTCATCAACTGATTTCAACGGAATTCCAAGGCTTTTAGCTTGTTGGGCCGTCCGTTCGGAAGTGGTTACCCCGGTAACGTGCAGGCCTTCTTCTTGAACCCGTTTGCCAAGGGCGTCAACCATGTATTTAACGGTTGTTCCGGTTCCAAGTCCAAGAATCATGTTATCTTTGACAAATTCGACTGATTTTTCTCCAACGAGTTTTTTAAGTTGATTTTGATCCATCAGTAATCCT
>NZ_JAULLI010000021.1:0-27339 GCF_030518115.1 Ligilactobacillus sp. 110_WCHN | reverse complement strand
GAGAATAAGATAATGGAAAAAGTTGCAATTTTGTTTACTGGCGGAAAAGATTCTTCATTAGTTGCTTGTAGAGCAGCTAAATCATATGACGAAGTACATTTGTTAACAGCGAATAGTGGGATTGGACTAGGAAGTAGTCTAACTGATATTAGGGTATCTGAATTAAAGGAAGCATTTCCTGAAACTAAATTTATTCATAAACGCATTCCAACAGCTGCATTATTTAGAGAAATTTCTATAAAGAACATAGAGGAAGACTTTAACAAATGGAAGGTAAATTTGGTTTTGTTAGGAGAAAAATTAGCCATTCATACTGTTGCAACTCAATACTGTATTGAAAATGGTATTTCCAAGATGATGGATGGCTCAGCTAAATATCAAAATGATTTAGCTGAACAAAAAATGATTGCAATTAATTTGCTGACTAAATTTGAACGTGAACATGGTATTTCTTTTGAAACACCTATTTATAATATTAAGGACGGAGAGACTGTAAAATATGAACTATTAAAGATGGGCGTTACTAATAAGTCATTAGAAAGTGTATCGATATTTGGTGATTCATTCTCAGAACCTTCAGATTCAATAGTGAACGAGTATATTGAAAGCAAACTTCCATTATGTGAGAAATACTTGGCAGATATGAATAAGCTGAGGGTGGGATAATAATGATCGTAAAGGTATCGGCTTTAATAGTTTATGATAATAAAATATTAGGAGTGCTGAAAAAAAAGCACCAAAATTTTTGGATTTTACCGGGTGGTAAGGTTCGAAATAATGAAAAGTTGAAAAGTGCATTATATAGGGAATTATGGGAAGAATTAGAAATTGTCAAGAGAAATGTTAAAAGTATGAAGTACTTAATGGACTTCTCTACTTCGTCTCAATTTAGTAAGGATGAATTACTAACTAAGCTATTTAAGGTAGTTCTCTATGACAATAATAAAATTAACCCTAGTCACGAGATCTTAAAATACAGTTGGATTGATGTGAATACAGCAAATCAAAGAAATGATATTGCAACAGGTTTTTCTGATATTGTAATTCCTATGATAAAGGAGAAAAAGATATTATGAGAAGCCTAGTATATAGTGTTAGTACTTTTTTAACGGGAATTATGGCAATGTTAACGGTAGGAATTACAAATAATATTGCTACCGGCTTAGGAGTTTCATGTAAATCATTAGGAATTCTTATTTCTGTTTACACTTTAACGTTTGCAATTAGTGGACCAATTTTAAATACAATTTTGAGTAAAGTTAATGATAAATCGGTAATAATTGGAAGTTTTGTTGTTTTTACTTTAGGAAACCTATTAGCCTTCTGTAGTAAAGACTTATCGATGTTAGTAATCAGTCGTTTGGTTACAGCTGTTGGCGCGGCAATCTTAGTTGTTCGATTATTAAATCAAGCAGCAATTATTACTTGTTCAGGATCGATTCTTACAACTGTTTATATGGGCTTCAGCTTAGCAAATGCTATCGGTTTACCTTTGAGTACATTTGCCGGGCAATATTTGAAGTGGAGATACATATTTCTTATTATTTCGATTTTATCAATGCTTGTGATGATTATTTTTATAATAAATTCAAAAAAATTGATATTGCAAGATGATGCAGGAATTAAGAATAATCATGATCAAACTGTAGAAAATGATGGTTCAATAGAATCGTTTAAATTTGTATCGGTTATTATTATAACAATGTTGGTGTTAGCTGCTAATGCCAGTTTCATTGCTTATCTTTCTCCATTTTCTAATGCAATCGGATATTCAAATAAATATTTAACAATTTCAATGCTTATTCTCGGAATAGGGAGCTTGGTAGGTTCAAAAATAGGCGGGAACTTAAGTGATAAAAAAAGGCCACAAAAATTCTATCAATTAGCGTTAATTTTATTTTTAGTAACGGCCATTTTAACACTTTGCATTTCTAAAATTAATATAATTATTTTTTGGATTACTTTGTTTTTGTGGAATGCAACACAATGGGTTACAGGTCCACTTGGAGTAATGTTAATTACAAAATTAACAAATAAATATCGCGATACTGCACTTTCTTTCAACACAACTGCACAAAACTTAGGAGCAAGTTTAGGTAGTTTGACTGGTCAGATGTTTTTAGGAATGGCTTCAATACGGTATTTGCCAATAGTCTCGATTTTGTTTTTAGCGGCTGCTATTATCATTATTTTAGGAAGTAGAATAAGTTTTGATGAATAAATATATATTGAAATATAGAAACAATGAAATACAATATCCTTCATGGTTAGCAACTATGAATATTTCGGCCCCTAGCGAAGTTACTGATAAATTGTCTAAGTTTATAAAAAAATCAGAACTGGAATATATAGACATTGATCACATTAATTATTACGAGAGCATTTGCAATCATTTTAAAAAAGAATTCAATGCAAGCATTAATCCAAATGGTATTATTAACATTCCTACGACAATGTATGGGGTAAATAAAATAATAAAATTCGTTACAGAAGGTTACCATAAAAATTCGATAGCAGTTTTTTCACCGATTTTTCCAGAATACAAATTAAATAAACGGGTTTCATTCTGCGAAAGTAAGTTAATTCCTAATTTAGAGAAAAATAGATATGAAATTGATTGGGATAATTTGAAAAAAATAATTTGTAAAAATAAAATTTCTGCTATACTTTTGTGTAATCCACATAATCCAACTGGAAAAGTATTTTCATTGGATGAGCTGACTAAAATAATTCAGATAGCAAAAAAATATAATATTTGGGTTATTTCTGATGAAGTATTTTCAGATTTTTCTAGTTTAAAGTTTTATCCTTTAATTTCAACTTTTGATTATAAAAAAATTGTCAGCTTATATTCACCTAGTAAAACATATAATATTACAGGAATTCGATCATCATATTTGATTTCATATAATAAACAGTTAAATGAGTTTATGAGAGATGAAATATCTAATGACGGATTAGAGTCGCCTAATATTATAAGTGTTGTTTCAACTATTCTAGGGTATAAATATGGTAGTAAATGGAAAGGCGAAGTAAAAACAATAATTGATGAAAATGTAAATTTAATAAAAAATATGTTTCCTGATTCTATTTCTCCTGAAGGTGGGATTTACTTTTGGGTAAATGCCTTATCAAATATTGCTGATATGAAATCAGATTTAAAAAGAAATGGTATAAAAGTATCGTTAGGTAAAAAATACGGAAAAGAGTATACGAATAATTTTAGGATGAATACAGTGGACTCTACGAGAAATATTGAGTATATAATGAAACATATAAAAGAAATAATGTAACTTATAGGTGACAATTTTACTAATTAACAACAATTTAAAGAATTTACAAGATGTCACTAATACATTTTAAGAGTCGATAAATCCATTGTTAAATTACTTTATTACAAATTGCGGATTAGAATATAAAATGTATTGATAGGCATTCTATTTTTTACGAAGAAGCCAGGATATTAGCAAAGTTATTTATTACTAAAATTGTACTTAATCACCATTAAAGACTCGATGTTTCAGGCAATAGGTTCCTTGTTGAGTCGTATTGGTAAAACTTTTTCAATAATTAATCAAAAACAAATTAAAAGCCACATCATATTATTGATGTGGCTTTTATAGTTCATTTAATCCTGAATGATGTGCCAAACATTCACGTTGGTTGGGCACCATTCTGTATAATATAATTAATGTAATCCTAAATTTAATTATAGATATTATATATTTTTTTGTCAAGTAAATGCGATATTTTTAATTGCAAAATTCAAAAAAGACTGTTAGTATAAAAAGAGAAGTGAATAAAATATTATAAATAAAAAGACCCTAGCCTTCGATCTGAATTGGCGTTCAGCCGAGGGGTTCTAACTGGTGTGGCACCACCAATTAAAACAGTTACGATCAGTCCCCACTGATTGCAACCTTGCATCTAGCGTCTTTACTAGCTTTATTATAATTAAATAGAGCTAATAAATCAAAAAAGACATTGAGTTAGCTAGATTTGAGTTTTAATTGAATTCATTGGAAATGATAAGAGACATCGGTTAGACACAATACGATGTCTCTTTTTATTTATTCCGATGAGATGAAACACCGTTAGCAAACATTGAAAGATAGCGGATTTCTTACCGCTAAGACCAAATATAGAACGTGCCTATCAGCGTTTCTGTTGTTAGTTGGTAGGTAAGGTCAGTGGGTAAAAGTTGCAAGCCCACACGGTCAAAGGATCGAAGCCTAAAGCCCCGATAAAAATAAGAAATCGGAAAGGTAAGGTAAAAAGCAATGGTGGTCAAACTTCGCCACTTAGTTACGACTGGAGCTAGTACAGCAGTAAAACTAAACTTCTTCTAGAAGTTAATCGAGTTAAGAAAGCTGTATGAGTTGCTCGTAAGCGGACGGTGGACTTTAGTAGTGCGACAGGGACTAATACAAAGGATATGCGAAAGCGTAACACGTAGGGCGCACGAATGCGTGGAATAAAGTATTAGGGCCAGCTGAAATGCTGGTTAAAGATAACAACAGTACGTGACACGACGGCTGTACTGCGACGTACAAGCGGCATACGTAATTCTTCCTGGATCTGTAATTACAGATCCAGGGAAAGATTGCGCTCTCCTCGAGCTACCAGCTCTGTACAGAGGGCTTGGAACGATTTGTAATTAATAATTATTATTAATTAGATTAAATTGAAGTAGGAATTGATAAATCAGTTAGATTAACGATTTTTTTAGAGAAAGTAATTTAATATAAGGTAAGAGGAAAAGATTATGGTAAGTAATAAGATAAAGAGTACTCCATTAACCATAAATGAAATTAATCAATTTAACCAATCTGAATATCGAAGTATTAGGAAAATCAAAACTCCTAAAAGTGCTAAATTTGGAGGAATTGAAGTTCCTAAAACGGTTGAAAAAGCGACACTTTTCAAACAAATAGGAATAAATCACGAGCGGTTGAGAGCAGTGTTTGATATTTTCACCTATACTCCTTTTGTAAAAGAAGAACAACTATATGCAGGTATAATGAAGTTTGGTAGAATATCCAATAACTTACATAATCAGATTAAAAGCCTATTACGTTTAATGAGATATTTAAATGTGTTAGTTAAGTATGAGTATCAAATTGGATCAACAGATAATATTGCATATGTTTTAATTGATTCAGATACTTATGTTTATTTGTATAATGATAAAGAATTAAGGGGAAACCATGATATTATCAGTATTCCAGAGTTTAATCGGCGTATGATTATGGAATGGGAGAATGCCTCAAGAGTACTTAATAAAGTAGGTGAAGCTCAAATTCCAGCGCGATTACGAAACCTGAAAGGGACACCGACTATTTTTCTTGAACACCAAGATCACCCGTATGCGTTGATGTTTGGCAGTGATTGTCTTCAACAAGCGGTTTTTGTTGAAAGTCATTATGGCATTCCAGTGTTTATTCCGTATTATCCGGAACAAGTCAATGAACAGCCTTTACGGGGAATTAAGTTTCAAGATTTAAATGATGAGAATGTACAAAGTTGGTTTGGTGGATTTCAATTTGATCGTTGGAATGAAAAGCGTGAAAAACATTTAGCAGAAAAAGAACGCAAACAAAAACACCTATTTCTAAGCAAATTCGGGTTTTAAATTATGTTATAATAAAAACGTATAGAGTTTTTATGTATTTTCTCAAAAATACTTCGACCAAACGTTTTTGGCACGTTCTTTGTGAGAAGGACAGCGGGGCATCGCGGCTAAAGTAATTTAGCTATTTAAAAAAAGTCATGAAATAGAAATGGCGCAGAAGTGGCACAGGCAAAGGCTTTCTGAAGTCTCAAAAAATAAACAAGGGGCGATCAGTTGTAATGATGGGGCTTGGACGTCCTGGATTTAATTAGTGTGAAGTTTACTTATTCAATTTTCTAGATGAGAAAGGAGAGCAGTTGAAATTTTACAAGAATAATTGAGTAAGCGGAGGCAAACTTTTTTCAAATTAGAAAATGAAGAAGGCGAGCTGAGTATATGAGTAGTCGAGCACTGACAAGAATTGGTTCGTAGACGGAGACGATTTGCTATAGCAAGTCGAGTAAATGAAACACTAAACTAAATACCTAAGTTACGTGCAAAAGAGCACTGAGTGCTAACCTTAGACTGGTGTTAGCAAAGAGTGGGGCCGCTCTAATCTAGCTGAAGAAAAGGCGAAATTGAATGGCAAAGGATGACTGTCTAGTCGCGTCAGTTCGTGAGAACTGATATGAGCAACTAAAAAAATTCGATAGCTATTTTTTTAGGCTTGCGAATCAGTGACTAGACAGTCATGCCCATAAGATCAACGGTTTCATGGTACTACGTTTGATCTTCACTGTACCGGTATATGTACATGTTTCTGATCGGCATGACAATTTTTAATTGTGATAATCCGATTGATTTATTTGTTGGATTACTTGAAACAGAAGTATCTGAGTTCAGGAGCAAACGCTTGTTGTTAACGTTTTCAAATGAAGTAGCAAATTAAGCCCGCGTGCCGGACACTCCACCGGCTTACCAACAGGAGGCTAGGCTGTAGAGCCACTATGGCGGGTTTTAGTTCTTTTAACATTAAACCTTTAAGGGTGATAATATGGGTCGAAGACTAGCTCATAATATGAGATATATTCTTAATAAACAGCGAAAAGATGGCCGTAAAGCTATTGAAGCACATCATGGTGCAACTAAGGCGGATTATTATCATATCTACTCAGATAAGAGCCTAAAAACTCATCAGGACGCTGCTACGTCTTTTTGTAAATGGGCCGATGATAATGGTATTAATCGGATTGATCAAATCAGCCATGACGTTGTAGGACGATACTGTCTTTATTTACAAAAACATGGATATAGTGCCTGGACGATGAAGGCGGGGATTACCGCAATTAACCATATAATGGTTTATACGGGACATTGGAATAAAAAAGAAGTATTTACAGCCAGCCGATGGAACGATGCTCATAAGGGTAACTATAACTTACAAATGAAACGTAAGAACCGTGGCGAGATCATGAATAACCGGCGACTTACAGCAGCAGAATGGCGTAAAGAGAATAGTCGTTTATATAGTAACAATCGGCGTTTAATTGATACAGTTCGTGCATTTGGATTGCGAAGAAGTGAAGCATGTCATGTAAGTCAGGATAAATATTCGATTATGGCCAATAGTTTTGTTGAGTGTAATGGAAGATTGTATTGCTTTGTTCCTTATGGAAAAGGCGGAAGGCCTAGATTTGCAACATGTCGGCGCGATATGGAAAAAGAAATGCGACGACTGTATCAACCACGGATCGTGAAATCAATTCCGACCGAAATGGAAGATATTAAGGCTTTTCGTGATACATTTATGAAGAAAAATCGTGAAAACTTTCGTAAAAACAATTATGTATTTGATGGTAAGGTAAGTGGTGATCTAAGATTCCACATTCAGCGTCAAGAATACGCCCAAGTTCGCTTAGCAGAAGAATTTCATGATAAGGGACAGTGTAATAATAAACAAAAGACAATCAATAATATTACGGGGAATATTACTGCATTTAAAGCAGTCGCAAACGATTTAGGCCACGGCAGAATTGATGTTCTTGGGAACTATCTTGGAAGGTAGGTTGGTAATGATGGATATAAAAGTTAAAATGCCGGAGAAAATCAAAGAGACTATCAAAAAATATGGTGATTATGTAGATTTATTTGAACATGGTACGGAAAAAGAAATTAAGTTAGTTAATAATTACATGGGATATGCAATTCATGAAATGCAGGAATGCAGAAAGTGTGATTAAGAATGAAAATACCAGAAGAAATTGCAAAAATCATTAATAAGTATGGCGATTATATGGGAGTTCTGAAAAATGGGACTCAGGAAGAACGAGATAAGGTCAGTCATTGTATTAATGATTTAATAACAGTAATGCAAGAATGTAACTTTAATAAAATACGATAAGGAAACATTTAAATACCTAGATTAGGAGTAATAAATGGATTTAAATTATGTACTGAATAGTCCGGTAGATCCCAACACTACGGAAGAGGCTAAAACTCAGCAGACAAGTGAAATATTAAATCTTTTATCTAAGACACTGCGTCCTAAGTTAGTTGGAAATGAAAAAGTTGAATATAAAATAGAAGCTGATAAAATCCAATTACAAATGGGCTTTGATATAATAAACGTACAGATTAATAAACGCGAAATAAACCTTCCTTCAGTTGAAAATATTATTGAATTAAACAAAGAAGCGCAAACTTTGTTTGAAGAAGAAGGAATTTATGGAGTGGCTGGTCTAAAGGATAGAGGAATTGTTGAGACGGCTATTAGTAATATTGGAAAGAATTCAGTGGTCTTTGGCCAGGATCAATTTCCAACCATATCACAAAAAGCAGCCCATTTATGGTTCAAATTAGCGCGTTATCAGGCATTTAATAATGGGAATAAGCGAACAGGTTTGTTAGCAACGTTAAACTTTTTAGAAAATAATAGTTATCATGTTCAATATGAAGAGTTGAATTTAGATAAGAACTATTTTTATGCAGTTTCTAAAAAAATTGCGAATGATGAGTGGAATGAAAAAGAAATTCAGAACTTTATTTTGAAGGTATGTAAGTTAAATTTAAAGGAGGTTTATCATGACTAACGATCAATTAAAGAAAGCAGTAGCATTATTTTCTACTGGAGAAGTAGAAAAATTAAGTGCTGAAGAAAAGGAGAAAATGGAAAGAGAAAATCGGGAAAAGATCATCAATGAACCGGTTGTGATTGATGCCTTAAAGAAGTTAGCAAAAGAGTAAACTAACTTCGGGACTAAATAATTGTATCTCAGCTTTAGAGGATATATACTAAAGATGGTTGATGAAAGAGCTTTCACTCTAGTAGGTGAGTGAAAGAAATCAACGTGATCTTCGCTCCTGATAGGAGTGAAGTTTTTTTTATAAAAGACCGATAAGTTTATTATTAGAAAGCAAATTTGTGTAAAAAAAGACCTAACTGGTTAGGCGGCGCAGTTAGGTTTAATGACGTTACGTATAACGTTGATTCTTATGTTCACTATTATTATAGCATGTTATACTTATATCTGGCAACTGCCCCGAAAGGGGGTGACGTTACGTGTTGATTGTTATGTTCAAATATGTTGTTGCACCATTGCTTGTTGGGTGTGGCACAGCACTATTCGCTTGGTGGCTCAATAAGCATTAAGGTTGCCAGTTATTAGGTGAAGGAGTGAAGTCCGGTAGGCGTAGGCAACCTGCTGGGCGTTTTTTTATGGAAAAAATAGTAATTAATAGAGAGCGCTGTGAAGAACTTTCCAAATTGTAAAAAGCTGATGATGGTTTTTGTAAAATTAAAACCGTTAATTTTGTAAAGTATGATGTGATTATTTTGTAAAATAAAAGTATTGAATTTTGTAAAATGTACGAAAAAAGATTATTAGATAAGGCTTTAAAAGAGTATACTCAGGACTTATCTGCAATCTTATTAGAAGGTACAAAAGCAGTTGGAAAAACTGAAACATGTTTGCAATTGGCTAAAACAAAATACAGTATGGATAATTTAGATCTAAAATGGTAGTGTTTAGCGGAAAAATAAAAAAGTACTAGATAAAGTTGTGTAGGGACTCCATAACAGAGTCCTTTTAATATAAATAATTAGAGTAGAGGTAAATAGGTATGGCTAAAATATTAATTAAACTTACTGAAGAACAGCTTGAACAAATAAAAAGATTGGCTAATTTAGAAGACGAACCAGTGACAACCTATATAAAAAATATAATCTTAGAAAAAGTTGAAGATGAGCAAGATTATAAAGATGCTATTCAAGCTCAAAAGGAGAGCGATGGTAGAACATATTCAGAAAAGGAAGTAATGAAAGAGTTTTCACTCTAGTAGGTGAGTGAAAGAAATCAACGTAATCTTCGCTCCTGATTGGAGTGAAGTTTTTTTTTACAAAAAAAGACCTAATCGGATAGACAGACGCAGTTAGATTTGGGAGTCAAGTCGCTTTTTTATTAATTCATTTTAAAAAATATTACTTGCTGAGTGCATGGTGGCATTGCTTACTAAATGGATCAATAAACGATAACGTGTTTAGAAAACAAAAATAACTGATAAGCTTGTGTCATTCATTGAATGAAAATTCAAGTATAAATATTTGTAGAAATTAAATTTCTATACTGTTTAAAATGTACTTATAAATTAATATTATGTTAACATTAATAATAAATTCAGAAATATAATTCGTTATATAAGATGACAGTTAACAGAATTGTTAAGCTGTTTTATTATATTTCAATTAAAATAAGCTTAATATAAGAAATAAACTATTACATGTAATTGTTATAAATAATACGAGTTAATTGCAATAAAATTCATAAATATTAGTTTTTATAATAAAAATATAACAATATGTGTGTTCGTTTAAAAAATTAATATTGATTAAAATTAATATTAGGTTTAAAATTGAATAAGTTTAAAAATGGAGATGTAAATTAGATTATGGCAAAGAAATTAATTTGTTCGCCTTTTGCTGGTGCAGGAGCAAGTTTTTATAAATCGTGGCAAAAATATTTTAGTGAACTGGATGTAATTGCTATTCAATTACCAGGAAGGGAGCAGCTTATAGATGAGAAACCATATGATTCTGTGGATTCTGCTGTATCGGAAATTATTAAAGGGTTAGTTAATGAAATAAGTAAAGAAGATGACATTTATTTTTGGGGACATTGTTTTTTAGGTGGAATATTATCTTTTGAAATAGCAAGGAAATTACAAAGCTTGGGATATGAAATAAAAAAATTGTTTTTAAGTGCTGCAGCATTTCCTTACAGCGATAGAACTTATTCACTATCGAACTGTCCAGACGATGAGATTATTGAAAAGATGGAAGAATTAACAGGATATACACATCCAGCATTTAACGTTCCAGAACTAAGAGAATTATTAATTCCAGCATTAAAAGCAGATTTTAGGATGGATGAAACTTATTATCCGAATGAAAAAAACATTAAAATTGATATTCCTATTGATGTTATTATTTCGAATCAAGATGAATTCGTATCTCAAGAAGATGTCTTAGCATGGGAAACAATCACTACAAATGAATTTTCAGTTCATAAAGTTAATGGACGTCATATGTATCTAAGCGAAAAACCCGAAACTTGTATTGAAATAATAAAAAATAATATTTAAATGGAGGTAATTTATGGAAAATTTAAAAGAGAAAGTAGTTTTAATTACAGGTGCAGGTCGAGGCATAGGTAAAGCATGTGCGATACTTGCAGCAAAAGAAAAGGCTAATTTGATTTTAACAGATATTGGTATGGATTTGGATGATGTCCCGTATCATCTGGCAAATAGACAGCAGCTTATTAATACTGTAAAAACATGTGAAAAGCATGGAGCTAATGTGATCTATGAATTTGGAGATGTTCAAAATACAAAAAATGTAAAAAAAGTTATTGAATCAGGAATTGATAGATTTGGGAAAATTGATGTCTTAGTGAATAATGCAGGAATTGGAGCGCCAGCGGGAAAGCTAACACATTTATATAGTGAAAATGAGTGGAATTCTATGATGAATATAAATGTTAATGGCTATTGGAGATATATCAAAGAGGTTATACCGTATATGATTAAACAAAATAAGGGAAGTATTATTAATATTTCATCAACTGCTGGTATCTTAGGATATAAGTATTTTTCAACTTATGTTACATCAAAACATGCAGTTATAGGTATGACCAAATCTGCAGCTTTAGATTATGCAAAATATAATATTAGGGTTAATGCTATTTGCCCGGGCCCAGTAGAAGATGATGATTCAGTTGATGGAAATATGACAAAAGTTGTGGCAGACTCTCTAGGATTATCTTTATCAGAGGAGGAACAAATAGATAAAGAATCTGTTGCATTGAATTCAGTTAATTCTCCGTTCGATGTGGCACAAATGGTAATATGGCTTGCTAGTGATAGTTCAAAAAAGGTAACAGGAGCATCAATGGTTATTGATGCAGGATATTCAATAAAATAAGGGAGAATGAATATGAGAAAAATAAGTAATGATATTAATTTGTCATCAACTCAAATGTTTAGTATGTGTTATACAAATCAGGAAAATATATCTAAAATTATTGAATATATAAAAAGATTAGGCAGTTTAAATTATTTTAATTGTTATATAAAAAGATGCAAATGTTTTGATGATTATCAAGAAAAAATCGAAATAGAAAAGAAAAGGACTATAGGTTTCTCAAAAGGGATAAGGATTACTTTATATACATACAAAAATAACAATGCATGTTTGATTTTAACTGCAAATAGTAAATCAGTTCCATTCTTACAGTTTAAAAAGATTTTCGATAAAATGATTTACCAAAAAGAACTCACTTTTGATAAAGTGCCTCATGAATATAATGCTACATATAGTAACAATCAAAATGCATTATATTCAAATGTTAATTTGGATGGATATAAGTATAACCTAAAGAAGATTAAAACATCTCTTATACAAACACTTCAATCGTATACATACAACAAGGATAAAAATGAAATTGAAAATTATATAAATCAGAATCTCGAAGTTGTTTCTACAAGTCTTGAAAAAAATTGTGATTACGATCCTTGTGTATTTCCCCGAAAAAAATTTGAAATAATTGTTTCAACAAAAGAAAATATCATAACAAAATTTACAATAAAAACGCTGTACGATTTTAAGGAAAAAGAGTGGATAGGATTTATTTCTTTATTTGAACAAATTTATAAAAGTTCAAAAGAGATAAGTAACGATAAAAATTGTATAGCAACATACATAAGTAAAAATATTAATTATAAAGAAAATTTGTCTAGTTATTGGGAACGCATAGTGTTAGAAAACAGCAGCAAAATTGCTGTTTCAGATACAAATACTAATTTTATTTTATCGTATAAAGAACTAGATAAACTTAGTGACACAATTGCAAATAATTTGATTAAAAACGGAGTGAAAGAATCGGATAAAGTGGTAATTTCAGTAACTCAAAATTCGTTTTTAATTCCAATTATTCTTGGAGTTGTAAAATGTGGAGCTACATATGTACCTGTAGATCCAAATTACCCATTAAAACGTATAAGCTATATTATTGATGATTCAAAAGCGCAGTTCGTCATAACAGATAGATGTTTGAATATAAAAGATTTAAACGTTTTAAAGGTAAAAAAATTAATTGATAAAAATACAATTTTTAAAAAATTAAACAATTATAGAATGAATAAAGCGAAATATATCATATACACATCTGGAACAACCGGAAAACCTAAAGGGGTTGAAGTCCCATTAAAAAATGTATTAAATTTAGTGCTTTCTGTACGAAATATAATTGAATTAAAATCTTCAGATGTTTGGTCAATGTTTCATTCTTACTCATTTGATTTTTCTGTTTGGGAAATGTGGGGATGTCTTTTAAATGGAGCTCATTTAGTTGTTATTTCTAGAGATATAGCTAAGTCTACATATGAATTTTATAATTGTTTAATCAAAAATCATGTTACGATTTTAAATCAAACTCCGTCTGCCTTTTTTATCTTGAATAAAATTGATAATGAATATAAAGAAAAACTTGATATTCGCTTAATAATCTTTGGTGGGGAAAAACTTAATGGTAATTATTTAACCAGTTGGTTTGAACGACATCCTTCATCATTATGTAAAGTGTTTAATATGTATGGAATAACTGAAACAACCGTGCATGCAACGTATAGGCAATTAACTAGAAAAAATATTTATTCGGATAGTATAGGAAAAGGTTTACCAGGATGGAATCTTTCGATACGTAAAGATAACGGGGCCCCTTGTTTATATGGTATGAAAGGAGAAATCTGGGTAAGTGGAGTAGGTATAACAAATGGTTATTTAAATTTAAAAAAGTTAAATAAAGAAAAATTTGTAAAAGAAGGAGATCATATTTGGTATAGAAGTGGAGACCTTGGTTTAATGCACCCCAATGGAGATATTGACTATTGCGGAAGGATTGATAATCAAGTAAAAATTAGGGGATATCGTATAGAGTTAAACGAAATATTAAATGCTATTGAGAATATTACAAACGTGGAAAGTGCATTTGTCACTGTGAAAAATGAAAATACAGATTTAAATAAAGAAATTATTGCATATTTTAAAGGCTATATTTCTAAAGATAAAATAAATCAGAACCTACAAAAGTTATTGCCAAGTTACATGATTCCCTCACAAATAATTAAAGTCAAAGAATTTCCTACGACTTTAAATGGAAAAATTGATAAGGAAAAATTATTAGAGAAAAATGATTTTTATAAAGAGAAAAAAGAGTCAAATAAATTTATTAGTATTTGGAGTAACGTACTAAAGAAAAATATTTCAGCAAATGATCATTTCTTTGATGTTGGAGGAAATTCGTTATTAGCAGTTGAATTACTGAGCACTTTACATCATTTGGGATATGAAAATATCAAATTAAAAGACATTTATGTTAACTCTTCGCCCGAGGAAATGGAGAAATTTATAAAGGAGAGTAAGTTCTAATGGATAGTAATGAAGGAAAACGATTAGGAATTTTTTATGATGTTGGATCTGCTTCTCCTCTCTCTATCTATGCAGCTTCAATTGATTTGTGTGAGATTGTTTTTGTAGTAAATAAACCTAACTTGTCCAAGTATGACATTAATCAGCTAGATATTTTATCAATTCAGAAAAATATAGAAGTGATAGATGTTGATGGTTTAAGTGAGCAAGAGATTTTCGAAGTTTTAAAAAAGGAAAAATTAAGTGGCATATTAACTTTTAGTGAATACCAAATGCAAAATGTTATTAAGTATTCAAATATGCTTGGGATGGATAACTTTGATTCAGTCAATGTAAATGAGGTTACAAATAAATATTTCCAAAGAAAAAAACTTAATAAACAAGGAGTAAGTAATATTCAATGTCAGTTAGTAGATAAACTAACTTTTGATATTAACAAATGGAATAAATATCCCGCAATCGTTAAACCTTGTAAAGGTGCAGGAAGTCTACTAGTAAATAAAGTTAATTCAAAAAAGGAACTAGAAGTGTTACTTATGTCTCTGGATAAAAACATCGAATTTTTTATTGAAGAGTATATTCCGGATAATATGAAAAATGAGAAAAATTTCTGTGGTAATTATGTATCTGTTGAAACAATACATTTAGATGGAAAATCTATCCAAATTTGTATTACAGGTAAATTTCCTCAGTTAAATAATTATTCTGAAACAGGAATGTTTTTACCTTTTGAAGCACCTGATGAACTAACACAAAAAATTTTAAAGTTAGAGAGTAATGCTATTAAAGCGTTGAATATTAAGAATGGAATAACACACACTGAAATTAAATTAGCAGTTAATGGACCGGAAATAATTGAAGTGAATTATCGATTAGGAGGATATGTACCAGAGTTAATCAAACGTTTAACGGGAATGGACATGGTTAAAATTGCTATGGAAAATATTTTAAAATTCCCACTACCATCCTTAAATAAAAGTTTTTTTAACAATAAAAAAACACAAAAAGTATTTCAATATTTTTTACATGCGCCAGAAGGAAAATTTAAAATTAAAAATATATGTGGATTAGAGGAAATAAAAGAGGCAAAAGGTGTTCAATTAGTACAATTAACGAAAAATATAGGGGATATTTTAGACTCATCAAAGGGTACGCAGAATCATTGTGGGATTGTTTACGGAAGCGCAGAAAATACTAAGGAAATGGAGAAAATAATAAATAACGTGAATAATCTCTTTCAATTAAAATTAAGTAAATTTGATTAGGGGCATAATTATGATAATGAGAGACGTCTTAAATGAAAATTTTATTAAATTTAAAGATAACATTGCAATTATTAGTGGTGATGAAAACTATACCTATGCGGAGATCGATAGACAGTCTGATGGTATAGCTAATTATTTAAGTAGTCAAGGAGTTCGTGAAGGAGAAAAAGTTATACTGGCTTTCAAAGAGAAGTTGGAATGTATTATTTCAATGATTTCGTTAATAAAGTTAAATGCCACTTATATTCCAGTAGATATAAGTAAGGGAACGCAATATTATAATGAAATACAAAAACAGGTTTCTTCTTCTATTACGTGTACAGATGATGAAAATATTAGTGGAATAAAAGTTAATAAAATCATTGATAGCCAAAGTGGGTTATTAAAAATAAAGAGTAAAAAGTGCCGTAACGATAAAGATTTCATTGCATATATTATGTTTACTTCAGGTACAACTGGGATACCTAAGGGAGTAAAAATATCACAGAAAAGTATTCTAAACCTTGTATTAAACCAAGACATCGTTAATTTTGATGATAAAACATGTTTTTTGCAAACTGGAGCGTTAACATTTGATGCAGCAACATTTGAAATTTGGGGTACACTTTTGCACGGTGGGACGTTGGTTTTAGCAGATACCAATAAGATAACAGATCACCATTATTTAAAACAAATGATTAATAAAAACAAAGTCAACTCATTGTGGCTTACATCACCTTTATTTAAAGGGATTTCTATTTTCCCAGAAACATTTGAAAATATTAAACAACTTATTGTTGGTGGAGATGAAGTTGATGTAGAAAGCGTAAATAGAATTGTCCAGAAAAATAAAAATATTTCTATATTTAATGGATATGGTCCAACTGAATGTACTACATTTTCAACAATGTATAGGGTAACTAAACCTGTTAATGATAAAAAGGTACCAATAGGAAAACCGTTGAATAATGTTAGCGTGTACATTGTTGATAATAACATGAAAGTTATAAACGAAGCTAATAAAATAGGCGAGTTATTTATTGGCGGCGACGGAGTTTCAGAAGGATATATAAATAACCCCGAGGAAAATATCAGAAGTTTTAT
Organism: Ligilactobacillus sp. 110_WCHN; assembly: GCF_030518115.1. Taxonomy (NCBI): domain Bacteria; kingdom Bacillati; phylum Bacillota; class Bacilli; order Lactobacillales; family Lactobacillaceae; genus Ligilactobacillus; species Ligilactobacillus sp. 110_WCHN. The sequence goes on along the minus strand of NZ_JAULLI010000021.1, from coordinate 10,457 downwards.
AAAATTTGAAGATAATTTGGTTTATCGTACAGGAGATTTGGTAAAAAAAGACTTAAATGGAGATTTAATCTTTTGTGGCAGAAAAGATAGACAATTTAAAATACATGGTTTTAGGATCGAGTTATCTGATGTTGAAAATCGATTAAATCAGTTAGATTTTATTAATGACAGTGCGGTATTGTCTTTAGAAAACAATGGAGTGAAGTCTTTATATGCGTATGTTACGACAAGTAATCACTATACGGGTTCAAAGACACAACTTATTAAAGAAATTCGAAAGAAATTGCCACCATTTATCAACTTAACAAGTGTAATTATTTTGGACGAAATACCGCTTAATAAAAATGGAAAAAAAGATTACAAACAATTAAAACAAATGATCCAATCAAAGGTAAAAGATTTTAAAGATACTAACAATAATAAGTTAAAAGACATAGTAAAAAAGTATATTCCTAATTTCTCAGAAAATAAAGACGTTTCTTTTTTTAATTTAGGTGTTGATTCTTTAACTGCAATGTATATTGCAAACGATATTGAAAAAAATTATGACATCAATGTAACAGCAATAGATATTTTAATGAATCCGACTGTGAACGAGTTGAAAAAGTTAATTAAGAATAAAAGAAGAAATAAAAAGAATAATGTAGATTCAAACAATATAGAAAGAATAACGGATTATCAAAAGTCTTACTTTATAGACTATATCAATAATCCAAATTCTACTAAATACAATATACCTATTATATTTCAAATTGACACTAATTTAGACAATAACATAATTATTAACTCTCTAAAGAAGGTCGTTGAAAACATTACTCAGTTAAATCAGACATTTCAAATAAAGAATTCAAATGTTTTTGTTAAGAACAATACGGATTTTAGTGTTGAGATATTAAATGAAAAGTTAAATGTTGAAAGTCTCATTATTCCATTTAATTTAGAAAAAGGACCATTATATAGATTTAAAATTATATGTGATGGGGATAATAAATGGATTTTTATGGATTTTCACCACATTATTGTAGATGGTAAAGTTTTGGAAAACGTATTACAAGTATTTTTTAACCAATTGGAGAATAAAGAACAACAACTTATATCGAATAATAATCTGATAACAAACATTAATTTTGATACAGATGAGATTTTAAATTTTTGGCAGAATAAATTCAAAAATTTATCGTTAGGGAGATTGCCATATGATTTTGATAATGGAGAAAGTTTAACCAATAATATTTATAAATATCAACTATCAGAAAAAATAACCGATAATTTTTTAAATAAATGTAAAGATATGAGAATGACGCCGTTTGAAGGACTGTCTACAATATTTGGTATAACGCTTTCGATTATTAGTGGTGAGTCTACATCAATGTTTATGACACCTTATAGGGATGATTTTTATAATGATAATTTAAACATGAGAACAAAGACATTGTGGATTCGATCAGATTTTCTTTCAGACGAGTTTTTCTATAAATATGTGGAAAAATTAGTTAGAGAAATTAGAAATTCTGAGCAGAACGCGTATATCTCTTTTGAAAAACTGCATGAAATTATTGATGAAAAACAATTGAACAGTATGCCGTTAATTGCATATCATTCTTCGAAATTTATAAAATCAGATATGCTACAGCATAAAAAACTTCTTGTTAAACCTATATCTCCTAAAGATGGGATGGCTACGATTAATTTACAAATATATAGAAATGAAAACATATTAAATCTTGATTGTGAATATTTGTCTGGTTTATTTGAACAAGAAACTATTAAAAGTATCATTCAAATATTTATATCAGTATTGAATGCTTTTTGTAATGGAAATTGGAATCAAACCAATGAAGATTTTGTTTGTCATGAAATTTTAAAAGGAGGTTTATATTAATGCAAACAACTTTAGGTCAAAAGAAATTACTTGCAAAATTAATGCCAAAAGAAAACAAGTTTTGGAAAGAGTATTTAAGATACTTTAATCAAGTTATCTATTTAAATGATTATGCTAATGAGTCTAAAAGTAATGATTCCTTTCAACATCAGGTTTTATTAAATGATAGGATAGATGAACCTACATGTTTAGCAGCTGTTGCTGTTCTTATCTATATGTCTAATAATAATGAAGAAGATAAAATATTTCTTGAATATGTTGACAAAAATGGGAATAAATACCCATTAAGTATTAATATTTCCGTTGATAGCTTTTCTAAACTTAAAGATAATATATTAATTAACATTAATAAAATCCAAAAAAATTCTAAGTTTCCGTTTGACTTATATGTAAAAAACAAAAATTATACTACTGTAAGTTTTGCTAAAACATCAAACAAGAGTTTATTGACTTTTGAATTTGATTTAAAAAACAAATCATTAAATGTATATGGTAATAAGGGATTATATTTTGAAGAAAGTATAGTTCAAATATCCAAGAGAATTCAACAAATTATTCAACAAAGCAAACAGATTGATAATATTGAAAAGTTAAACTTGTTAACACATTCAGATATTTGTAAATATAAGGAATTAAACAATACAACTAACACTAATATTTCTATATTTAAAACCTTACCTGAGTTATTAGATGAAAAATTAGAACGTAATACCGGATCAATTTATTTTGATGGTAAAAAATATTCCGTTGAAGAATTAAATAGAAAATCTCAAAAAATTGCTGCATTTTTGGAAAACACTTCTGCAAATAAAATTGGGGTTTTTATGCAAAAATCATTTAATTATTTATGTGCAATTATTGGAATATTAAGATCTGGAAAATGCTATATTCCGCTAGATGTAGATTCTCCAATTGACAGAAATAATACGATTATAAAACAGTGTAATATGGATATGGTTATTTATGAAGACGAAAAAAAGATATCGTCTTTAACTATAGATGGAAAGATTAGTCTTGACAAAGCTGTTAAAAGTACATATAAGTATGAAAAAGTTCATATTGATTCTCAATCAATCGCATATATTATTTTTACTTCCGGATCGACTGGAATTCCAAAAGGAGTATGCATAAAGCAGGAAAGTGTTATTAATAGAATTCAATGGATGAGTAAGCAGTATAAAATTTCTCGGAAAGATGTTATTCTTCACAAAACGCCTATGACTTTTGACGTTTCAGTATGGGAATTACTTTTGTGGATTTTTTCAGATTCTCAACTTGTTATTTTACCTTCAAAAAAAGAGTCAGATCCGGAATTTATTTTGAACACAGTGAAAAATTATAAGGTCACTGTTATGCATTTTGTTCCTTCGATGTTAAATGTGTTTTTAGAATATTTAGAAAGTGCTAATATAGCTTTACCATCATTGAAATTTGTTTTCTGTAGTGGAGAAGCTCTTTTACCGTCTCATGTCAAAAAATTCTATAAGCAATTTACTAAAATTACGAGACTCGTCAATCTATATGGGCCAACAGAGGCTACAATTGATGCAACTTTCCATAATGTAAACGAAAATGAAAACCCTGTTGTTATTGGGAAACCAATAGATAATTATAGATTATACATTATTAATAAAAAAGAAGAGCTTTGTCCGGTAGGAATGATTGGTGAATTATGTATTGCTGGCTTGGGTGTTGCACAAGGATATGTAAACAATGTTGAAAAAACTAATAAATCCTTTAGATATATTCCTAGGATAGATAAAGAAAGTAATATATATTTCACTGGAGATTTAGCTAGATTAAGAAGCGACGGCAATATTGAGTATCATGGTAGAAACGATGATCAAGTAAAGATTAGAGGTATTAGAACAGAATTAGGAGAAATAGAAAAAGCCTTAAATAACATAAGTTATGTAGATCAATCCGTTATAGTTTCCAAAAAACTAAAAGACAATATTGTGCATCTTTATGGGTTTGTTGTTTTAAATAAAGAGATTAATAATCAGGATGTAAAAAGGGATTTAAAAAAGTATCTTCCAAATCATATGATTCCTGATTCTATATATAAAGTTTCTGAAATACCTTTAAAGTCTAATGGTAAAGTTGATAAAAATAAGCTATTAGAATTAACGCATAATGTAAATACAGGTAATAAAAAATTGGCTAAAACGGAAGAAGAAAAGATTTTAGTTAATATTTGGGAGAAAGTATTGAATGTTAAAGGAATAGGAATTAATGATAATTTCTTCTCGTTAGGTGGCAATTCAATCAATTTTGTTTCTGTTCTTGCAAAAGCTAAGAAAAAAGGGCTTAATTTCACTTCCCAACAATTGTTCAAATATCCAACTATAGAACAGTTATTAAAGCACAAGGGGGAAGTTGCATCTCTTATTAAAAATAATGATATAAAACCATTTTCAATGATTAAAGATGAAGATAAAGAAAAAGTCATAAAAAATGAAAATATTGAAGATGCCTATCCAATGTCGTACTTACAATCAGGATTAGTTTATCAGAGTATGACAATGACAGGCCAAAACAATTATCATGATATTGTTTCATATACCATAAATGGTAAATTAAATATTCCAGTTTTTAAAAAAGCAATTAAATTGTTGGTAGAATCTCAACCTATCTTTAGAACAAGTTATGATTTAACTAACTATTCAGAATACTTACAACTTGTTTATAAAAAAATAGATAGGTTACCTTTAAATATCTACGATTTACGCGGATTAAGCTCAAAAGAAGAAAAAGATAAAGCATATGATGAATGGTTCTGGAGAGAACAACATAGGGGGTTTGAATGGAGTAAGCCTGGACTTGTGCAGTTTCATATTCATTTATTAGATGATGATACGTATAAATATAGTATTAGTCAACATAATTCTGCTTTAGATGGTTGGAGTATGAACTTAGTGCATACTTTTTTGTTTAAGACATATTTTAGTTTGTTAAAAAATAAAAATATTACAGATAAGTTAGCAAATAATAACAATAATAGAAACTTTATTTACCTTGAAAAGAAAGCTATTGAATCATCAGACGAAAATAAGTTTTGGAAACAATATTTGGTAAATATGCCTTCAGGAAAACTATTAAGGTCAAGAGAGGAAAAAGTTCACCGTGGAAATGAGGTTATATTTGAGGATATTCCATTACCTGAAGGTCTATCCGATAAAATTATCGATTTAGCCAATAACTTAGGTATTCCTGTAAAAGATGTGCTATTGGCCTCCCATATTAAATTTATTTCTTTGTTAACTCAGAATAGTGATGTATTTACTGGTTATGAAATTGGCGGAAGGCCTGAGCTTCAAGATGCAGATAAAGCATTAGGAGTATTTCTTAATACAATGCCATTTAGAATTAATATTGAAAATTGCAAAACATGGGAAGAACTTATTAAGAAAGTCTATAAAACTGAGGGGGAGGTACTACCACATAGGAGATATCCAATGGCTAAGATTATGCAAGATAATTCCAAAAAGGGTAAACTTTTTGAAAGTGTATTTAATTTTACGCATTTTTATTCCTTAAAAGAATTAAGAAAATTGGAAGGGTTTGAATTAATTGATGTGCGTGCTGCAGCAATTACTGAATTCCCGTTACGAGTTGAATATTCTAGACATTTTTACACTGATGAAATTGAATTAAGTTTACATTATCATACATCTGAATATTCACTTAATGATATAAAATTCTTTGGAAATATTTTAATTAGTATATTAGAAAAAATGGTTAATCAATCTAAAGAATCACCTAAGGTATTAGACGAAACAATAAAAACCTTAAAAAAAGATTACTATTTTACTGTTAAAAAAGACAAAGTTAAATTTGATGAAGAGGATATAAACAGTTCAACCTCTAATAAAAATTTAACACTAGTTAAACAGGTATGGAGTAAGGTTTTAGAAATTCCTTGTTCAAAAATCAAAGATTCTGATGATTTTTTTGATATTGGTGGTAATTCTCTTTTATTAATTAAAGTGTCAGCCTTATTGGGTAATCGAGTTACCTTAAAACAACTAATGAAGAATTCGACTGCAAAATTGTTGGCTAAGGAGTTAGATGGTGAAACCGTTAGTAAAGAGAAACTTGATCAACATAATTTAATTCAATGCTTAAGTAAAAATACTGAATGTACTAATAATGTTTTATTTATACCATACGCTGGAGGAAATGCTGTTAACTTTTTAAAAATTGCTCGTGAATTCGAAAATAATTATTCTAATGTTGCGATACATGCAGTCGAATTTCCTGGCCATGATCCCAACCTTTCAAATGAAAAGTTACTTTCATTTGAAGAAATGGTAAATCATATTGTAGATGAAATAAAATATAAATTTAAAAATAAAAATTTATATATATGGGGACATTGTATTGGCTCTGCTTTAGCTATTAAAATAACTGACAGATTATTAAAAAATGAAAATATTTGTATTAAAAGACTTTATATTGCAGGTAAATTGCTAACAAATAAAGATGATATAAACAATACTATCGAGAATGCTAGAAATTTAAAGTTTAATGATATATCTGATCTGTATGCTCAATGGAATGAGACTAGCATTACATCTAAATATCCTAAAGAATTTCGAAACAATCTTGTTAAAGCTTTTAAAAACGATTCAATCGAATTAAATAAATATCTTTATAAATTATCTTCATGTAAAGAAAGTTTGATCAAACAGGTCCCAACAAAGGTCGTTATTGCTCAAGACGATACATTAACTACGAATTATCAAAAAGAGTGGAAAAATTGGGGGAAAGTAGTTCAACAAATTACACTTAAAACAATAAGCCAGGGAGGTCATTATTTTAACCAAAGCGTTCCTAATGAGGTTTATAAAATCATTCAAAACGATATCAATATTGATTAGAAACAGGAGAGAAATCTTATGGATAAGAATTTAAACTTAGCTGTGGCACAAGTTTCATCAATTGACGGTGATATAGAAAATAATATTAGTAAAGCCATTTCTATAATAAAACATTTTTCAAAAAGGGCCGATATAATTGTTTTTCCTGAAAAGTTTATAACCGGATATATTCCAGAAAAAATTAGTTATAATAAGCAAAAATACTGTCTAAGTGAAAAAGATTCTCGACTTATACCGTTAACAAATATATGCAAGCAAACCAAGACTAATATCATTATTGGTTCACCGTTATTAAAAAATAATGAAATTTACAATTCAGTATTTATTATTAATAACCAAGGAAAAATCAAGGGTACATATGATAAAATGTTTCTTTTCGATTCCGAGAAGAATATTTACCATAGAGGAGAAAAATTTAAGATTTTAAACTATAAAGGTTGGCGTATAGGAATTGGGATATGTTATGATGCAGGATTCCCTGAGCATTCAAGAATTTTGGCAGAGTTGGGATGTGATGTTTATGTTGTCAGTGGATTATTTAGTACAGGAACAGGCTATAGGGAGTTAAGTACTTGGTTCCCTGCGCGTGCTTTAGATAATGGAATGTTTAGTGCTTTATCAAATTACTATGGTCAAACAGGGGAATGGGATTCATGTGGTTTTAGTGGAATTTGGTCACCATGGGGAGAAAAGATTAATTCATCTAAGTTTACTGGTGAAACGGTAATTTGTGAAGAATTAAATTATGGGTTAATTTCTGATGCGAAGAAAAGTGAAAAGATGGTTACAGATATTCAACAATATCATGAAATCAATTCAATAAATTCCACTTTTATTAATTTAGAGGAGTAAATAAACTTGAGCGATAATAAATGGATTAGGTATATAAACAATAATCATGAATCATCAAAGAGAATAATTGTATTCCCGCATGCAGGAGGTTCTGCCAATTATTATACTGAATTATTGAATAACAATATTAATGCTGAATGTATAGGCATTCAATATCCTGGAAGACAAGACAGAATTTTTGAAGATAATTTAGACAGTATAGAAGCACTATCTACCAATATATATAAAGAGTTATTGAAACTGGAAAAAAAAGAAACAGTTTTTTTCGGACATAGTATGGGTGCTTTAGTCGCATTTGAGTTAATTAAAAAATTTTATAATGATATTCAGTTTGTAAAATTGTTAATCTTGTCATCTAGTTGCCCTAATTATTACGATGATAAGATTGATTCCACTAAAGATTTATTTAAATATCTATACGAATTAGGTGGAACCGAAAAAGAAGCGCTTCTTTGTCATAGGCAACAATTGGAAGATTTGGTTTTGCCTACAATAAAAAATGACCTTTTAATTTCTAAAAAATATAAGTTAAAAAAACAGAGTTGTAAAATTTCTATCCCAATACAAGTATTCGTGGGGAATACAGATTATGATGTTAAGAATCATTGTCAACATTGGAGAAAATATACAACTCATTACTTAGGGGAAAAGTACTTTAAGGGTGGTCATTTTTACTTTTTAAATAATAAAAAAGTATTTCAAGACGAGCTAAACCAACTTTTAAATGAATTATGATATATGCAGTTAATATTGATAATGTAAAGTTTGACGAACTTTCTAGTTTTTTTGACAGATTGTCCTCAACTAATAGAAAAAAGGTAAATAATTTAATTAATGAAAAAGATAAAATAAGAACTGCTTTAGGAGAATTGTTAGTTAAGTATTTACTTGTGAATATTAAAAAAATGGACATTGGTCAAATTAAATTAAATTTTACAGAGTATGGGAAACCATTTATCGATGAAAAAAATATTTATTTTAATATCTCACATTCTGGAGGTTATGTTGTTTGTGTTATTAATGATTCAAAAATAGGAATAGATATTGAAAAAGTTAAAAGTATAGATTTCAAAGTTATATCCAAAACATATTTTTCAAATGAAGAAAATAGTATTATATCAAAATATAAAGGTAAAAAACAACTATATTATTTTTATCTTTTATGGACTCTTCGGGAAAGTTATCTTAAATTGGATGGAAGAGGGTTAAATTTGATAGACCAGATCTCCTTTTCAAATATCAATGATGATTATCAATTATTAATAAATGGGGAACTTAATTCTAGATATAAGTTTTTTTCATTATACTTTGATAACTATGTCTGTTCGGTCTGCTCATCACAAAAACAAAGTTATGATTTAAAGATCATAGATATAAAAAATATTTTGAATTTCTATTCTTTAATATGAAAGGGATGACCTTGATGATAAATTTACTTAAAAGAAATAAAAATTTGCGTTTATTTTTATTGATTGATATTATTTCTTCATTTTCTATTGGAATGATTAATACAGGTGCATCATGGTTTGTTATACAGGAAACCAAGTCTAATGAGTGTTTATCGTTATTTATGGTATCAAATGTTGTTGCAACTCTTCTCTTGACAACATTATCAGGTAAAATAGTTGATAGTATTTCCAGAAAAAAAGTAATTATATCTTCACTTTTTGTTAGATCAGTAATTTTTGGAACTGCTGCTTTATTTTTTATAAAATTTAGCTTTAGTTTTCCTTTAATATGTTTAGTAAGTGCTGTTTTTGGCGTTGGATGGTTATTTTATTATTCAGCCTCGAGAAGTTACTTACAAAGTGCGGTATTGGAAAGCAATTTTGGAATAGTAAATTCGTTTTTAGAAATAACTTTGCAAGTTGGAATGTTTGTTTCTGGAGGATTAACTGGATACCTCTTAAAATTTATTAGTTTTCCCAGTATTTTGCTTATAGGCTCATTATTATTATTATTATTGAGTCTATTAGGATTAAAATTACAATCAATTAATACTGCATTTAAAAATACTACTGGCAAGGCTTACAATGTTAAGTTTTCTGATGTAATATCTTTGCTAAGAAATAAACGAATTATAATTGTAATCTCTATTTTATGTATGGTTCCTTTATTTATAGTTCAAATATATAATGCAACAATGCCTGGATATATATTAAATGTTTTACGTGCAACTAGTTCAGATTATGGATTAACCGACATGGTTTATGGTATTGGAGGAATGATTGCTGGCATACTTTGTAATAATTTAATGAAGAAAAATACATTTAAAAAATTGATTATATGTTTTTATACTACGATGTTTTTTAGCTTTTTGAGTATAATTCTATTTAGAGAGAAAATTATTTTGTTTATTTGTGCATTTGCGATTGGCTTATCAAACTCAGCTGGAAGGATCTTTACTAACACTCAATTAATGATTCTCGTAAAAAATAAGTTTATGGGTAGAATTAATTCTTTGATTTCTGGACTGACCCAAGTATTTAATTTGCTCCTAACGATTTCTATTGGGTACTTTAATGACAAATATGGTGAAACATTCAGTTTCATTATAATAGATTTGATAATTTTAATGGCAATAATTTTAACTATATTAAATAGTTTCGTAGAAAAGATGGAAAATTGACATTGTTTTTCAATAGACAAGGAGTATTCTGAAGTATTAAAATCGTAAGATTTGGTTATTGGTATCTTTTAATATTATCGGATGTCTTTGCTTGTAAACTATTTGATAGCGCACGATTAGTTAAACAAACAAGCATAAATAGTTATTACTGATTATTGAATGTAGCGAATCGTCTAGTGGAAGTAAACTCTCTGCTAGATGTTTTTTTACT
>NZ_JAULLI010000020.1:0-27430 GCF_030518115.1 Ligilactobacillus sp. 110_WCHN | reverse complement strand
GCATTCTGAAAGCGAAAAGAGGTTGTGATTAATCACAACCTCTTTTTTTGTTCTTTTTCTTTCCCGAATAACCTTCATTCGGACGTTGAATAATCTAAATTAATCATATAAAATAGGATTATAAGTATCGTTTATCTCGATGAAGAAGGTTAAATTATGTTTGATCACAAATTAATCACTTTTTTAACGGTTGCCAAAGTTGGTTCTTACACCAAAGCGGCAGAAGAGCTTTACATCAGCCAGCCAGCTGTTTCCCAGCAGCTTAAAAATCTTGAAGAAGAACTGAACGTAAAGTTATTTACTTACAAGAAACGGAAGCTTCACCTTACCCAATCAGGCAAACAGCTTCTCTTATTTGTGGAATCGTTGCGTTCCCAAAGTAATAAATTTAAGGAACATTTACATGCAATTCCGAAAAACAAACGGCCATTGCACCTGGCAGCAACCCAATCATTAACCAACTCAATGCTGCCAGACTTAATTTCATTCGTAAACGAACGGCACTCTGAGATTATCCTTCACTGTGATGTGATGAATACCAAGGAATGTCTTGATCAACTTCACTCTGGCAAACTTGATTTTGCCCTAGTCGAAGGAAATTTTGATACCGAACAATTTACGGTCCGGCCGTTAATTGACGAACCATTTATTGCCGTTGCATCCCCGAAATTAGGCCTTGATCCAAATCGGGAATACAAGTTAACGGAATTGTTAAACTTCCCGTTGATTTACCGGGAAAGCGGATCTGGCTCATACGCCATTATGCAACAAATTTTAGGAACCCAAAACTTAAAAGTCAGTGATTTTGATCAACGAACTCAAATTAGTAACCCTGAAACCATCAAGCAGGTGCTCGAAATGGGAACTGGAATCAGCTTCATGTACCGCGGAATCGTTGCCCGGCAGATCCATGAAGGCTCGTTAATGGAAGTTAAACTTCACGCGATTAACATTACCCATCCAATTTACCTGGTATACCTTAATAATAACTACTTTGAAAAGGAATACTTACAATTGCTTGATGAATGGTTACCAACATACCATGAATAAAATAAATGTGACAAAACACAAAAAAGCGGCTGAAATTTTAATCTCAACCGCTTTTTTTATTCTTCTTTCAGAACTTCACACTGCACATGGATCTTGCCGTGATCATCTTTTTGATAATAGACTCCTTGAATTTCAGGAACAAAGCCGTCAAACCGTTCCATTGCGCCAACTAATGTCTTAAAGTAGTCGCAATCAACCTTTTGCCACCGTTCGCCTGGAGCCACAATAAAGACGCCCGGAGGATATGGTAACGCACCTTCCATTGCGATCCGGCCTTCAACTTCTTCCAGGTCACACAGTTCACTTTCATTGTGCCGAAATGCGAGGTCCGCGTCAGCCGGCTGCATCTCATAATCCTGCATGTTTGGTTTTTCAAACAATGCCTGTTGCAACTTAAAGGTCTGGTGGGCACGGTAATATGCATGCATTTCATCACATAACTGTTGAATCGTGTATCCTTGATACCGATCAGCATATTCCTGAGCTAATTTTGGTAAAACTTGTTCCAACGGTGCATCGTTTAAGTATAACCGTTCAAATTCCAGCAACGCCGTCATCAACGCGTCCAAATCACTTGGCGTATCACCGGGGGTCAGCAAGAACAGCAACGAATTCAAGTCGGCTTTAGCCTTTAAGATTCGGTGCTCGGTCAAAAATTCAGCAACGACTGCTCCCGGAATTCCCTTTTCAGTATATTCTTCATGCTTAACATCGATTCCCGGGGGCATGACCGTTAATTTCAACGGATCAATGATGGCTTCCCCTGAAACGGCCCGCTTAAATCCATGCCAGTTGCTTTCGGATGATAATTGCCAGTATTTCAAATCACTTGCTAATTCATCGGTTGGAATCTCTTCCCAATTCCGGCCATCAATCGTTTGCGGAACCAGCGGTCGGAATAGTTTCGATTCTCGAAGCAGCTTTTTGCGCCATTCGATCCCGCGTTTCAAAATATCATTCCACCATGCTAAATTACTCTTTCCACTTGCAATATATGGGTTAACCGTCATTGACGCGTATAACGGATAATTATAGCTGGAAGTTACGTACTTCAAATAAGCATTGTTAAAGTGTTTATGATCAACGTACCGCTTTTGGCCTTTAATATGTGCATCCTTCTTCAAAATCTGTGAAGCTGATCCCATTCCGGTTTGTTGTTTATGAAGTGATTCAGTTACCAAAATTCCCGGATCATCCGGACCGAGGTCTTGCGCTAACGGCGACAACGGCTTCATCATTTCAATAAACTGTTCAAAACCGCCCCATGCGCAATCAAATAAAACGTAATCACATAACTTTCCGATTCGTTCAAGCATCCACTTCGCGTTGTAGAAAACGCCATCATACGTTTCAGCTTGAATAACCGCCATCCGGAATGGCCGCTTCTGTGCCGCCTTATCCGGATCAACCTTCGCAGCTTCCTTACGCAATCTTTCTTCTGTCAAAAATTGCGGATCCATTTCACCGATCAATCCGAGCGCATTGCGGTCCGTTGGAATATACACCGGCTTGGCGCCATTCATGATCAAGGCCCCATTATAAAGCGACTTGTGGTTATTCCGATCAAATAAGACTAAATCACCGGGCCGTAAAACCGCACTTGCACAAATGTCATTCGATCCCGTTGTTCCGTTTGGACAGAAATAGGCTTTATCTGCATGGTAAACTTCTGCCGTTTTTTGTTCAGCCTCTAATGGTGAGCCTGCATGCGTCATCGTATCGCCTAACTCAGCAACCGTGTCGCTGGTATCAGCATATAGCATATTTTTACCAAAGAACCGGTTAAAAACGACCCCAGCCGGATGATTTTCGTTGTATCTTCCATTGTGGTGTCCGGGAGTCGTAAAACTGATTGGGCGCCGATCTGCAAATTCAACTAAATCGGTTAAGAATTGCGGAACCATTTTCTTTTCATATTGCAATGCCGCAGCATCAATTTCCCGGGTAATATCAACAACCGGTTGCGTAATATCAACCTTCACAACTGGAATATCCAGCATTGATTTCGCTTGGACAGCCGCTGTAAGCCGCATTTCATCCTCACTTTCAGCACTGACAACCATGGCAGCTAATTCAGCCCCTTTAAGCGTTGAAGCAAGTTCAACGACTGGCCATTGCTTTGAAACATACTGCATCAAACTCTTCGGAGCAGCAATTTTCAAAATTTTCATTTTCGATCACTCTTTTTCTGAAAAAATCTTTCATAAACATTGTTTTTGAATTACACTATTAAAGGTATATCTTTTTTCATATCTAGTATAACAATAGGAGGAATAAAATGCAGTATAATGCTGGTTTTAGCTGGAATAAGGCTCCGGGCAACTCATCCATTACCGAATAAAATTTAACAAAGAGAGGGAATTTCGATTTATGGATGATTTAGCACCGAAAAAACATTATATGAGTTGGCCAGTAATTGCCCTACTGGACTTCGTTACAATCATTAGTTTTGAAAATATTTTCTATCCATTTCAAAACCAAGGGCTTTCAGTTGTTGTTTCATGGATTTTCTTACTTTTCTCGTACGTTATCCCTTATGCTTTGATTGCAACTCAATTGGGATTAACTTTCGGCGGTGAAGAAGCCGGGGGCCTTGCTTCCTGGATTCGCCGCGGGACCCACAGCGACCTTTTTGGATACGTTACGTCATGGATGTATTGGACCCAAACGATCCCGTACTTAGTTGACGTTTCAAACTCCGTTGTTGTTTCAATCAGTTGGATCATTTTAGGAAACGCAACCTTGAACCAACACATGTCAACAACAACCTTTGGATTAATGACATTCATTATTATCCTATTGTTCATTATTTTCGAAAACAAAGTTAAAAACTCATTGGAAATTTTGTCGATCATCGGCGGGGGTGCCATGTTCTTGATCTCAATGCTGTTCGTCTTCATGACGGTTTGGGCACTTGCACACGGCGCACACATCGCAACCCACTTCAGCTGGAGTGCATTCAAGCCAAGCTTTAGTCTGCACTACTTCTCAACGACTGGACTTCTAATTTTCGCAATGTCCGGGGCTGAATTGGCTGCACCATATATCAGCCGCTTGAAAAATCCACGCAAAGATTTCCATAAAGCAATGTGGGCATTAGCATTAATGACCGCCTTCTTAACGATCTTTGGGACATTAGCATTGGCCGTCTTCTTCAACGCCAACCACATTCCATCAGACTTTAAGATGAACGGTCCGTACTATGCTTTCCGGCTTCTTGGAGAACAATGCGGCATGGGCAAGACTTTGATGTACGTCTTCGCCTTTGTTCAACTCTTCTTCATGCTGGCTCAATTAGCGATCTTAATTGACGCTGCCAGCCGGGTATTCGCAAGTGATACTGCTTCGAAGTACATGCCAAGCTGGTTAACCAAGACCAATAAGAATGGCCGGCCAGTTAACAGTTACATCTTAACTGCCGGAATCAGTTTATTGATCTTGCTTTTGAGTGGAACATTGCCAAGCATCAATTCAATTTACAACTGGTTATTGAACCTGAATGGAATCGTTTCACCATACAAGACCGCCCTTGTCTTCGTCGCATTCATTGCCATTCGCTGGCACGAAGACGAATTCAAGTCCGATTATGTCTACATTAAGAACCGGAAAGGCGCCCTTGCAATGGGTTGGTGGTGCTTCATCTTTACGTTCGTATGTGCCACCCTTGGATTCATTCCGCAAAACGCTAACCCAGGAACCGCTTCATTCAATCACCAACTGATCATGAACTTCCTGACCGTTGGCTTCCTGATCGTTCTCGGATTCTTGCTTCCTGGGTTACGGAAGCTTGAAGTTAAACGTAAAGGATTAAAAGAAGAATAAAATTAAAATCCATGGTTGAAGCCATGGATTTTTTGTTTACTTTAATTCTTCAATTTCGACGTCATAAAAATCTAATCCATATTTTTCATTCCGTTTGGAAATCAATTCTTGGACTGCCTTTAGTGTTGAAATGTTTTCACGTTGAACTTTATTTTTTAAATCGGCTATTAAAGGATGATGATCATCAAAGGCCAAAACATAGCCACTATCTCCCACAATAATTCTGTTTCCAGAGGTTAGTAAGTTTCCAAAAGGTGCTTGCGGATCTACTTTTCCCAAAATTAAAACTCCACCCTTGGCATATATTTGGTTTAGTTCCATCAACTTAGATGACGTTGTGGTTGAAAAGGCTGTATATTTACCAAAATATTTCCATTTTGATAAATCATTTCCATCATCGATAAAAACTTGGTCATCCTTTGACGGTAATTCTGTAAACGCCAGTATTCGCCGAACCTCATTATCCTTTCTTATGTATGGGTTGCAAATAAATTCTTTTTTAAAAAGCGAAATCAATTTTATAAAATATCCCAGATAATATTTAAATCCCGGAGTTTCCATATTTCGTAAAATCCGTTTAGCTGCATTAAATACAACCTCATCACGATATTTACCGCTATTTTCAATCGCATCATAATATGCCTTAAAAATATCAAATAGTCGCGGGTTAGTATATGAAGACGTTATGGTTCCTCCGTGTTTAAAATAATGGCATAAAGGTTCTTTAACATAACCAAGCGTTGTTGCACTTCCAATCAAAGTTAATAAAACATCTAAATCTTCATAGCACATCTTCTTGTAATGAAATTTATGCCATAAATCAGCCTTAAATAGCTTATTAAACGAGTAAGCATTACTTTCTCCATTTCGAATGTATTCACCAATATCAATCTGCCCCGATTTATCTGGAACACTTTCAACATTGATACTCCGTGACTCTTCGGCAAAAATTTTATTTACATCACACACAACAATCTCTGCACCTAAATTTATTGCCTGCTTATATAGTTTTTCATATGTCGAAGGCTCAATCCAATCATCACCGTCTACAAAGCCGATATATTCTCCCTGAGCAATCTCAACTCCACGATTACGGGAAATTCCCGCTCCTTCGTTTTGTTCATTATGAAGAACTTTAAAATACTCTGGATAACGCTGATTATACTCACGCATGATCTTATATGTTTGATCGTCGCTTGCATCATCAACAAGAATATATTCAATTTCTTTTAAAGTTTGTTTTAGTAATGAATCCAAACATCTTGGTAAGTATTTTTCTTCATTATGCGCAGCAACAATGACTGAAACTTTTTTCATTTTTACATCTCCCAAGCATCCCTCACCAATATTGTAATCGTTTTCAAAATAAATTAAAATATTTAACAGAAATCTTTGCTTATGAAAAGAGGAAATTCTATGACTCTTCTATTATCTGACATTGACCATACCCTTTTTAACGACGCCCTTAAAATTAGTCCACGAAATCTTGAAGCAATTAATAGCTGGACTAAAAATCCTCAAAACGCTTTTTACCTTTGTTCTGGAAGAAATCTTGACTCGCTCTTAAATATCAAGAAAAAGTATAACTTAAACTGTAATTTAATCGCACTCAATGGCGCATTAATTACAGATAATAAGAACAATGTTATTCAATCTTTTCCGTTTAAATCATCATCCATTCAGCCGTTGATTGACTTTTGTGAACAGCATAAATTAATTTATATTATCTATACTGAAAAAAGTACCTTTGCACGATTTTATTTACTTTCAATGGTCCGCCTTTATCAGCTTGCTCACAGTAAATCGAATCAGCTAAAGAAGATTATTTATTTTATGGGACAATATTATCGCTCGTTTTATTCAAGACATACTCATCTTTATCATTCCTTTAACCCGGGAAATAATACTCAAATATTAAAGTTTGAAATGTTTTCCAGTAAGCCGCAACTTTTAAAAAAGGCAATGCAAATTGCAGGAACCGGATTAGCTTGCACTCAATCCTCACCTCGGAACTTAGAAGTCACTTCCAAAGAAGCGACAAAAGGAAATGCACTTAATTTTGTTAAAAACTATACTCACCAAAAATCTACTGTTGCAATTGGCGACGGTCAAAATGATATTTCAATGTTTGACGTAGCCGATTACAGTATTGCAATGCAAAACGCCTTTCAAACCGTTAAAAATCATGCCGATTTTATCACTAATGACAATAATCACGATGGTTTTGCCAACGGTATCAATCATTTTTTAAAAACTAACTAAAAAAGCTCGCCGGGACCCATTTCCGTTCCTGCGAGCTTTATTTGGATTATTCCTTACCGGACAACTAAAACCGAGATCGGCGAGTATTTTGCCATATAAGCGGCTTGTGAACCAAAGTACTTCTCAAGTCCTTCCTTAGCCAATGCCCCAATGACAAGCAAGTCAGGGTTGACCTGCGGGATCACCTTTTTGATGATCGTTTCGCCGGCATCGCCTTCCGCAATCACCGTTTTAACCTTCTTAACCCCCGCTTCGAGAGCAATCTTCCGGTAATCTTCAATGTGTTTCTTTAATTTTTCAACTTGTTGGCGCATGTAATCAGCATCCAACACTTGATATACGTTCATTTCATCTTTTTCAAGGATCGACGTAATGTATAAGGTCGCATCAAGTTCCTTTGCCCGTTGCATTGCAACCCGGAAAGCAAGTTGTGCGTCGTCCGAATCATCGACCCCAACTAAGATCCGTTTGATATTTTTAATTTTTTCAGCCATTCTTTTTCCCCTCTACTTTTCGTTTGCCTGTGACCGTCTGATTCGCCGATTGCTTGCCCATAATTCGACAATTACCCAGATCAATAAGAGAACGATCAGCGTTCCGATAATATCTGCACTAATGTGGCCTAACCAAACCTGGTGCGGTGTTGGGTTATCACTGAAGAAAGCCGTCATTTGATCCGGTAAGCCTTGAAGGTTTAAGAAGATCAAGGCAACAACTGAAATCCAGCCGGCAATCTTAACCCATAAACTGTTCCGGAACTGCCCCATTTCGGTTTTACTGTTCGTCAGCATCAATAACGGAACCATTGAGAAAGGTAATGCTAATGACAAGAAGACTTGCGAGTTGATCATCAAGTTATTGATCGCAATGTGTTGATGAGTAACTGATTCGCCGCTCGTCGTCATTACGCAAAGAATAACCGGAACAACTGATAATAACCGCGTTACTAACCGCCGGGCCCATAATGGCATCCGCATGTGAACGAAGCCTTCCATGATAACCTGGCCGGTCAACGTTCCCGTAATGGTTGAATTTTGACCTGAAGCTAATAATGCAACCGCGAATAACGTTGACAAAATTCCAGTCCGGGCAACTGACGCTAAAATATGATTATGTAACAAACTTGGACTATTTAATGCATTGAATAAACCAAAGAATGATGTATCCTTAACTGCACCTGACTTGAAAACCGCAACCCCCATGATCAAGAGCAATGCATTTACAAAGAATGCAGCGGTCAATTGAATGTTTGAGTCCCACGTTGTAAACTTGATCGTCCGTTTGATGTCTTCATCGCTTGCGTGGTCAAGCTCACGGGTTTGTGAAATTGATGAGTGGAGATACAAATTATGTGGCATGACGGTTGCCCCGATGATCCCTAACGCACCGGTCAATGGGGTTTCACCGTTGATCGACGGATGACTTGCCATTACGCCTGCACTTGGAATCAAGCCTTTAATTGCAGCTCCCCAGTTTGGATCTGATAAGATTACTTCATATGCAAAAACAAAAAGAATCACACAGATTAAGCAAACAACGATTGCTTCAATCTTACGGAAGCCAATTTTGGCAAGTAACAAAAGAAGCAACACATCGAATACGGTAATAAAGACCGCGATCATCAACGGAATATGGAAAAGCAGATTCAACGCGATTGCCGCCCCAATAACTTCCGCAATATCCGTTGCCATGATCGCCATTTCGGTCAGCAACCACAAGATAATTCCAAGGGTCCGACTTGTGCGGGCCCGAATCGCTTGTGCAAGGTCCATTTGGGTTACAATTCCCAATTTAGCTGCCATGTATTGCAAAAGCATCGCAATCAAACTTGACAGCAAGATAATTGACATCAGCAAGTATTGGAAGTTTTGCCCTCCAGTAATTGATGTTGCCCAGTTACCGGGATCCATGTAGCCAACCGCAACAAGTGCACCTGGTCCGGAATATGCTAGTAAGGTTCGCCAGAATCCTTTTCCCTTTGGAACATGAACGGTTCCGTTGATTTCTTCCAACGACTTTCCGTTCGCATACTCGATAAGATGATGTTTTTCTTCAGCCATCTTCTTCACCCTTTCCCTCATATTTTACAATTATATGGTATATAAAACCAAAAGTTTTGGCAAGCCTAACTTTTTCAAATTTCAGCCTGTTCGCCTAACTTAGCGCTAATTACTCCTACTTATGATACGGTGCTCCAGCATTGATCATAAATGCCCGGTAAATCTGTTCGGTCAAAACCAGCCGCATTAATTGGTGCGGCATCGTAAATCGCCCAAACGAAATTTGAGTATTTGCGCGCTTCAACACTGCCGGTGATAATCCCAATGAACCACCGATCACAAACGTAATGTCGCTTGTGCCATAGGTCGTTAAGTCTTTGATTTCTTCCGCAAATTTTTCGGAAGTCCGTTCCTTTCCTAGAATCGCCAGCGCATAAACGTACTCCTTATCCTTGATCTTTGACAAGATCCGTTCGCCCTCGATTTCTTTGACCTTTTCCATTTCGGCATCACTTAATTTTTCCGGCGCCTTTTCATCCGGGACCCCAACAATTTGAAACTTGCAGAATTTGCTTAACCGTTTTGCATACTCCGCGATTCCTTGTTTAAGGTACTTTTCCTTTAATTTACCAACACAGACAATTTTGATATTCAATGGTTATCGACTCTTTTCCACAAAGTTATCCACATATCCACAATTCGTGAATCAATATCTTGTACGAACAAAAATTCGCCCCCATATTTAGAATTCAAAATTTTCTTCATCCACAGCTTTGAAACGATATTAATTTCTTTTGATCCATGTGAAACACATCAACAAATCCTTATTTTAAAGCAAGTTCCACACATTAAAACAATTTAATTCTGATAGTTTTGCACAGCTGTTCACAACTTTGTGGATAACTTTAAGAATTTTCCTGTGCGTTTCACACACGAATTTTGGGGACAAATTGGGGATAACTTTCGTTTTGCTGGTTAAATTATACGCATTTTTCAACCCGCTGCGCAACTTTTACCATTTCCTGTCCGAACAAACGCGACGCCAAGTATTTTTGCTTAACAGCATTAATCCCTTATAATATAGGTGAAAGAAGGCTTTCAGATGGCAGAAATGTTAACCAAAACACTCGAACTGGTTAAGGTTCCATCATTTAATCCGGGAATCATCGGTTCATCTTCAAATTACGTTGTTCGCTGCACTAAATGCGGTCGCACCCAAGAAATCAACGCTGATTTTTGGAAAGACTATGTGCAACATCCATATTGTAAATATTGTGATCAGTATTAAAAAAGAAGGTGTGACAAAACGTAAAAAACGAGCGTGGTGGAAGCAGAAAAGCGAACGAATCGCGCCAGCATAAATTCGGAGGTTTTCGAATTAGCTACGCGTCACCACTCAGCACGTTTGTTTTGGAACCCGATTATGCAGGAATAACAAAAAGGCTGCGACTTACGTCACAGCCTTTTTACATTATCCTTATTTAATTTCCATCTTCATTTGACGCCGCCGTCGTATTTTGATCGTTAGCTTCAAGCGTTAATCGAACCTTGGTCGTCTTTTCCTGACCGTTATGATAGTATCCGATCTCAACGGTACTTCCAAGCTTATGCGCATAAAGTGCTTCACGTAAACTTGCTAAGCCCGTGACCTTTTTCCCGCCCAGACTAACGATTACATCGCCCTTCTGAATTCCTGATCCTTTCAACGGTGAATTATCATTAATCTTGGCAACCACGATTCCGCCCGTTACACTTGACGGAAGCTTCAAGACACTTTGTTGCTGCTCTTCCGGAATATTGTTCAAGTCAATCAGCGAAATCCCCAATGCTGGCCGAATCACCTTTCCGTTAGCAACTAACTGATCAATAATCGATACAACTTCATTACTTGGGATCGCAAAGCCCATTCCTTCGACCGAAGTTGATGAACCCGAACCAGTTCCCGTACTTGAAAGTTTCATTGAGTTGATTCCGATTACCTGACCAGCCAAGTTGATTAATGGTCCGCCTGAATTTCCGGGGTTAATGGCCGCATCAGTTTGAATAACCGTTTCTTGACCCGTTGTTACTCCTTGACTGTTTGTAACGTCGATCGTCCGCTTCTTGGCTGAAATAATTCCTTCAGTCAACGAGGTTGCGTATTCAGATCCCAATGGCGAGCCAATCGCAAGGGCGGTTTGCCCAACTTGAATATCATCTGAATTACCAAAAGAAGCAACTTCCGTAACATCTTGGGCATTGATCTTCAAAACCGCCAAATCAGAAATCGCATCATGACCAACAACTGTTGCCGGCAACTTCTTTCCGTTACTCATTAATACTTCAACCTTATTTGACCCCGCAATAACGTGATTATTCGTAACGATAAATGCTGTGTTCCCCGACTTTTTGTAAATAACCCCTGAGCCTTCACTTTCAGAGGTTTCCTTGGCACTCTTTCCGCCGCCAAAATTCCCAAAAAGCGAATCCAATGAGTTATCTGATGAAGAGTATGCTTCAACTGAAACCACGGCGTTTTTAACCTTATTAAACGCTTTGGTTGCTTGATTGGTTTCCGTTACCTTAATGTTGCTCGTAACGGTTTTTCCCTTCCGGTTATCCTGCGTTACCGTCTGACTGGAATACCGATTATAAACTGCGCATCCGCCGATCACGATTCCGCCGCCAAGGACACCGCCGGCTAATGCCACTAAAAAGACCTTTTTCAACGACATTGTTTTCTTCTTCGGTCGTTGGGGTGCCGGTTGCGGTTGTTCGACCTGGTTATTTTCCGTATAATCACCGCTATATTGATTTTTATCACCCATCAAGATCCACTCCCTTCTAACTTACTTTTAATACTTTCGATTATAAAAACCAAATTTGAACACTTTATGAATAATATTCGTAAAATATCAAAGAAATTTAAACCTAAATATAAGAAAAATTAATCGATAATTTAATCCGAATTTCCTTATAAAAAAAGACCACGACAAAGGTCGCAGTCTTAATTAAACCGAATTTCAATTAACAATTGATTATAACTTCATTAGCGCTGTTGCCTGGTCTGGACTGGTATCCAAAAGATGAAAATCCTGCTCAACGGCCAAATCATGTTGTTTCATAATATTTTCAACCGTGAGATGCGCTAATTCCTTAATGTTATTTTCCTTGCTCAAGTGGCCAAGAAAAATCTGTTTGGTATCATTCCCCAAAACATCGATCAAGGCCCGAGCTCCATCTTCATTTGAAAGGTGTCCGGTATCGCTCATGATTCGCTGCTTTAACGTCCATGGATAAGGCCCCATTCGCAACATTTCCGTATCGTGGTTACATTCCATCAAAATTGCTTCGGCATCCCGAATGACACCCTCGACTCTTTCGGAAACATACCCCGTATCAGTTACGATTGCAAACGAATGGCCTGCATGGTGCATTTCATAAAACTGTGGATCAGCCGCATCATGCGATACCCCGAAACTTTCAACGTCAAGGTCGCCTAATGACAATACTTTCCCTGCTTCTAAAAGATGCTTCTGTTCCGGTTTGATTTTCCCAATTTTCGGCGCCATGGCATCCCACGTTTTTTGGTTAGCGTACACATCCATTCCATACCGCCGGGCCAAAACCCCGACTCCTTTACTATGGTCCGTATGTTCATGCGTCACAAATAAGCTGTCAACGTCATTTAACGTCCGCCCGATCGAATTCATAAGTTCTTCGATTTTCTTTCCGGACAAGCCCGCATCGATCAAAATTTGATGTTCAGGCGTCTCAATGTACGTTGCATTTCCCGTACTTCCACTTGCAAGGACACTGACCTGCATTGCATCATCTTGCTTTTCCGTCCTGATCCACCCCTTTCAATTTAATTATCATCCATTACCGCTCCGGTAAAGGCATTGATCCGCCGATAAATGATCGTTCCGGAAGCGTTATTTTTAATTTCAAAAACCCAAGTTGGAATGTAAACCGTATTCCCGTTAACCGTCAACATTTTGGAGTATGCCAGATTACTTGATTCAACCGTTGAGTTGCTTGGAAGCTTGTTATACTGGTACAACCAAATCAAAGCCCGCTTTTGACTCAACGTTTTCCGCGCACCGCGCAACGTTTGTAAATTATCAAGGTGTCCCTGGCTGTATCCTTGGACATAACCATTCTTTAGATGGAATCGAATTTGCCCGCCATTGTCGTAAAATGGCTCGTCATTGACCTTTTGGGTATAAACGATCGTATCCTTCGTTGAAAGAGCCTTACTGTATTGGTAATCCTTCCCATCAATGATCTGGTTCGGGTCATTCACGATCGATTTCAAAACCTTTTGAGGATTATCAGCATTGACCTTGATCATCGTTGCAAAGGTTGAATTTAACAGATTGCCGTTCATGCTCCAGCTTTGATAGCGGAGTTGGCCGGCTTTATTTTTCAAATCATCGTTGTTCGGACTTGAAACGTAGTATCCCGTTCCCGTTTCATTCGACGTTTCGCCAATCGTGATCTGATCGTCCCGCATACTCTTTAACACTGATACCGTAGTATTTTCAGGATGGTTGGCCGTTGCATCCATTATCGGCCCCTGTTTGAAGTATGAAGAAACAAGAAAGACATCCAGCATAATAAACGCAACAAAAAAGATCCATTCAATTCGTTTAAAATTCACTCTTGCTCCTCCTAACTAATGATTTTGACTTAATGTTTGGTAATTGATCCAGTTACCGTTATACCGAATAAAGTACGTCGGTGTCAGATCAACAACCATTTGCGAACCTGAATTCTGGGTCCATTGATAACCGACAATAATGCTCTTCACTTTTCCCAGGTTATAATTTTTGCTCTTCAACGTTTGCAAAACCTGACTGGTTGGCGGCAAATTAACGGTTTGATTATTATTTGGTAACGGAACTTGTAAATCATCGACCGAGAACCGGTATTCCGTTGCGCCGTTTGACTGCATTCCGATCTCATATGTCCCGTAAAAGTTCGGCGAGATGATCGGGTACCCGTTAATGTAACTTTGATACGTCACCTGGTGATGGTTTTCATCATAGTTTTGATACCGAACATCATCTAATGAAACTCCTAAGTGACTTAAATTATCAAACCCGTCCTTAAGGGCATCATTGAAACTGACTTTTTTGTCTTCATTTGCACGGCCTTCACGTGCATAGTTGACCGTCCCATCCTTGCTGTTAATAACCAATCGTTGGCCGTTATCCGTTGTATACGTTGTGACCCCGTCATGTTCCTTGGTTGCAATTGAATTTGAACTTGAGGCCCCTAATAAGTGCGTCACAAATAAACTCGAATTTTCCTTATTGATTAAGTAACTGTATTTCGGAACCGTTACACCCTTCGGATAATTCTTAATATAATGACCCTTACTGATTTCTTGATATTCGATCGGTGTTTGTTGAATGTCCTTTGCTGTTACCCGCCGGTATACTTCAGCTGGGATCGAAGTCTTTAATTGCAGCTTGTACACCTTGTAGTTCACATCATTTAACAAATAAATTTCCCGGTGATTGGCCGTTGGCAGCACAATATGCTGAAACCGTTGATTTTCATACTGCTTAGCAATATCTGAACGTCCGATCAGCTTTTCAAAAAGCCCGATCGATACCTGATTAGAATATGACAGGATAATGTTGTCATTTTCAAGCAAGTCTTTGCGGTACGTATTAAAGTCCTTATCGTTTTGAACAGTGATCTGCTGAACCTTGATTTTCCGTAAATCCTTGCAAAGGTCACTGATCAAGTTATCCCTACTGCTCGTTAATTGGGTTTGCTGCTTATTTTGTGTTATTGCAATTCCCGTTGGCGAATAAACATCCGCCAGGTCATAATGAACCGTTGCATCCGCTGAATTGCCCGATTCATTCGTCGTGGTCGTTTGGGTCGTGTTCCGATGAAAGGTGGCCGGATCAATCCAAATAATGGCTGAGAAAACTAAACTGATGACCACTGCAATTAAAAGACCAATGTGCAGTAAATACTTTTTAATTTTCATCCCAAAGATCCTCCTCATCATCGTCATATTCATGGTATGGAAGGGAGATGTAGAATGTCGTTCCCTGACCTTCAACACTATCGGCCCAAATCTTACCGTGGTGCATTTCAATAACTTCCTTTGAAATGGCCAATCCTAAGCCGGTTCCGCCTTGAGCCCGTGACCGCGCCTTATCAACCCGGAAGAACCGGTCAAAGACATGGTTCAGATCCTTCTTTGGAATACCCAATCCCTGATCTGAAATACTCAAAATAACGTGGTTTTTGGTCTCCAGTAACCGGCACGTAATTACCCCGCCATTTGGCGAATACTTGATCGCATTATTCATGATATTATCAATTACCTGAATAAACTTATCCGTGTCGATTTCAACCCAAAGATCTTTCTTCGTAAAGTCGCGTTTGATCGTATAGTTCTTCGATTTGGTTGAATGCGTATCGTTATTATCCTTTTCAAGCATCATTTCAAACCGGTCAAGAACATAGTTAAACAGTTCATTCAAGTTGACTAGTTCAAGATCAAGCTTGACCCGGCCAGAATCCATCCGGGACAGTTTCAGTAAATCATTGATCATCCGAATCATTCGGTCTGTTTCCTCTTGCGTTACCTTTAAGAAGGACGGCGCAACTTCCGGATCTTTCCACGCACCATCATTTAACGCTTCAATATAACTGCGCATACTTGTTAATGGCGTCCGTAATTCGTGCGAAACATTTGAAACGAATTGCCGCAATTCCCGGTCGATTTTTTCCTGTTCGGTTACATCCCGCAAGACACAAACAATTCCCGAAATAAAGCCGGATTCCCGTTGAATAAGCGAGAAGTATGCATGCAAGATCTGATCATGATCATCCGCTGACATATCCAGCGTAATTTCCTCTTGATTTTCAAGTAAATCATGTAACGTGTAGTCTTCGCGAATATCAAGGACATCCAAAATTGATTTGCCGAGAGTATCTTCTTCATTTACGTCAAGGTAATCACATGCTGCCTGGTTAATAATATTAACTTTTCCACGGCGGTTGGTCGCAATAACCCCATCAGACATGTGAGTCAGCACCGAATCCAGCCGTCGCCGCTCAGATTCTGATTGTTCCTGCGACTCTTCAACCCGCACTGAAAGGTTATTGACGGCTTCCGCCAGTTGTCCCAGTTCGTCTTTCCCATACACGTGAACCTGGCCGGAATAATCGCCCTTCGCGATCCGGGCAGTTTGCTTCTTCATTTCATCGATTGGTCTGGTAATCGCACTTGATAAAATAATTGCCAGCAAAAGCCCGATGACCGTCGCAATCAACGCTGCCGTAGCAAAAATCGCCGTTACATTGTTCAACGAATCATAAACACTTTCAAGGCTGGCACGGATATAAACCGCTCCCACAACCGCGTTCGTATTCCCCGTCGAGCTGAATAACGGGGTAATTGAAATGTAATACCGTTTATTGTCGCTGCGGTCATACGTCATTTTTGAATATGTCCGTCCGTTATATAAAACCTGCTTAATGTCGCTATCAGTTGTCCGCTGTCCGACTAAGGAACGCTTATCAACGTCGTTATCGCCCCGAATGTTTCCTTTGGCGTCAACAACCTGAACATCGGTAATGTTGCTGTTATTAACGTCTTCCAGAATCGTTCGGATCTTAGCATTGGCTTTTTGCGTATCACTTGAACTTAAATTTTGGGCAAGCGAATTATCAACATATGACGACAATTCGACCCGTTGTTTAAATGTTTTTAAGTTATCACTTTTCAATCGCTGAATAAAAACAGCCCCGACAATTTGAAACGCAATTAACAGTAAAAGCGCAAATACCAGGGCAATTTTAAAGTGGATCGATTGGAAAAAGTGAAGCTTTTCTTCTTTAACGTTTTGTTTTTCTTCACTCACTTTGATCTCAATCCTTTTGATTTAATTTTAATTTGTTTCTGGATTCCGCAAGTAGTATCCAACTCCGCGCCGGGTCACTAGCCAAATTGGCCGGCTCGGATTATCTTCAATTTTTTCACGCAACCGGCGAACCGTAACATCAACGGTCCGAACATCACCAAAATAATCGTATCCCCATACGGTTTGAAGTAAATGTTCCCGGGTCATTACCTGACCAATGTGCTTGGCTAAGTAGTAAAGCAATTCAAATTCCCGGTGGGTCAATTCGATCTTTTCGCCCCGCTTTGAAACCACGTAGGCATCCGGGTGAATTACAAGGTCACCAATTGCAATGTCATTGTTTTTACTTTCTTCTTCTGCAGCTTGCGCTTCTGCCATTGTGGCTGATTGCCGCCGTAAGTTTGCCTTGACCCGAGCAACTAATTCCCGGTTTGAAAACGGCTTGGTTACGTAATCGTCAGCCCCCATTTCAAGACCTAAAACCTTATCAATTTCGGCATCCTTAGCCGTAACCATGATGATCGGCATGTTGTGAGTCTTGCGCACTTCACGGGCAACTTCCAGCCCATCGATCTTTGGTAACATCAAGTCCAAAAGAATCAAGTCTGGATTAACTTCTTCAACTTTTTGCAAGGCTTCTTCACCATCATAGGCGGTGTAAACATCATAGCCTTCCTTTTTCAAATTAAACTTAATAATATCGGAAATCGGTTTTTCATCATCGACAACTAAAATCTTTTTCATAAGCAAATACCTCCCCCATTAAAATGGGTTTTCAGCGACTATTAAATAATCACTCGCCTCATCGAATTGAAAAATTCTCAGTTTCTATTATAAATCATCGCCGAATGAAAACCAAACCATGAAAAGGCGGCAATCTTCATTCGAAATTCTAGCCGAACATTTTGAAAACTATGCTATAATACAGTTAAGCTCTAGGCTTGGTTTTCAAAGTTTTCATTTATAAAACGATTAGTGAAAGTAGTTAATGATTTTCACTTAAAGCAAAGATGACAAATTGACTTCTTTTATACATTCTCCAACGAATTTGTCACTGAGCTTTCAAGGAATAAATCATACATTCTCCCCTTTACTATTAACTGCGCTCACAGTTGGTAATTTTTAAAGCTTCCATGGTCAAATTAATAATCATCTCCGGAGTTTTTATTAATTTACACGAAGGTGCTTTAAGTATTCAAGTTAACTTCTGTTACCTCATACTTGGATGATTTAGATTAACTTCACATGGCAGTTTTGATTTTTACCGGCTTTCGGCTTTATTGATGAAGGGTTGGAAAGCAATTCTAGATGCGATAAAAACACAGAACAAAAAGAAAAAGGCTGTGACGAAAGTCCAGCCTTTTTACATCATCGGGTTTCAAAACAAACGAGCTACGACGCGAAGCTAGTGAAGTTCGAAAATCTTCGAATCTATGCTGACGCGATTCGTTCGCTTTTCTGCTTCTACCACGCTCGTTTTTGACGTTTTGTTACACCTTCCTTTATAAATTCAATTCATATCCTAACCGTTCTTGAACTTTATCGCCCTTGTCAATAATTCCGCAATAATGAAATCCGGCTGACTTGATCAAGCCTTGCATCCGTTTATTCATTGCATGGGTGTCGATCCGGAAGTTTTGCATGCCCTGTTCGACTCCAATCGAAATTAAGTTACTCATCAAATAATTACTCAAATGCATTCCGCGAAAATCAGCTGACAATGCGATTCGGTGAATCGTTGCGTACGGTTGATCAGTTACATTCCAGTGACCATCACTGATATTTTGGTAATTAGCTTGCGGATCATGTGCCAGGGTCGCCACTCCCGCAACTTGATCACCAACCATTAAAACAAAACATTCATTCTTTTGAATATCAGTTTGAAAGGTTCCTTCAGTGGGATAACCATCCTGCCATTGCGGACTGCCATCACTTTTCAAAAGTGCTTGGACCTCATGAATAATTGTCATAATTGACGGTAAATCGCGTTGAGTAGCGTGCTGCAAATAAATTAAACTCATTTTAATTCCTCATTTCTTCCTTTTCGAAAACTAATTTATCCCTTAGTTTAGCCGATTCTAAGCCTTTTTTCAAAATTCTCAAAAAAAATTTCAAAAAAAGCTTGCATTCATCTTCTATTCTTGATATTATATTAATCGTCGATGAGATATGAAAAGTTCTTATCGCTTATCAATTCAAGATTTATGGGTGGTTAGCTCAGCTGGCAGAGCAACGGACTCTT
The DNA here is from genome assembly GCF_030518115.1 of Ligilactobacillus sp. 110_WCHN. Taxonomy (NCBI): domain Bacteria; kingdom Bacillati; phylum Bacillota; class Bacilli; order Lactobacillales; family Lactobacillaceae; genus Ligilactobacillus; species Ligilactobacillus sp. 110_WCHN. The sequence continues at coordinate 8,177 of NZ_JAULLI010000020.1, read as the reverse complement.
AATCCGTGGGTCCAGGGTTCGATCCCCTGACCACCCATCAGTGAAAGTCGTGATGTGATCACGGCTTTTTTGTTTTACCCAGTTCTTTTTCTTTGCACCCACTCCCGAACTGCATATAATTAAAGATGTAAGGAGTTAGAAGCCCTGTGTTAGATGGTAAACAAGTGACCATGTTTGGGAATGATGTTTTCAAGTCAGGGTCGAGGCTCCTTATTTAATTTAAAAATAAAAGATTGAAATTCAAAGAAGGGTGTTCAATGAGCGCAAATCAATGTCAATGCAACTGCAAATGCGGATGTGCAGATGGCAAAGCTTGCAACTGCAAGAATAACCCAAATGCAAAATGCTCATGCAGCCAAAATAAATAATTAATGATCGGCCAAACAATCGGTGAAGGTTCTGTTTGCAGTGGGACAGAGCCTAACGATTGTTTGGCTTTTTGTTTGCCCGCTTGTCGCTCTGAATTTAAATGGGTAAAATATCCTATATAAGGAGGTCATTTTATGGCTGCAAAAGAACAAATCAATGAACAATTAATTAAAGACGACCTTTATATGGCCGTAAACGGCGAATGGCTTAAAACCGCTAAGATTCCTGCTGACAAAGCTACAACAGGCGGTTTTCAAGACCTGGCCGATCACATTGAAAAAACATTAATGCATGATTTTGGTGAAATGTTGGATGGAACCGTTCAACCTGAAGACCAATATTTAAATGAATTCGTTAAATATTACCGCTTAGCTTCAGATTTTGAAAAGCGCAATGCTGACGGATTTACTCCCGCTAAAAAATTTATGGAACGCGTTGAAAATCTGAAAGACTGGAACGACTGGGAAAACAAAGCTGTTGCGCTCACAATGAAGGGCTATGAAGCCCCGTTCCAACTTTACGTCGCAAGCGACATGAAAAATACCGATCGCTATGCGCTCTACGCTTCAGTTCCTTCATTAATTCTCCCAGATAAAACATACTATGCTGATGATAATGAAAATGGAAAAGCACTGATTGCCGTCTTCTCATCAATGGTCATGAAGCTTTTCAAGATGGCCGGTTATGATGAAGCCACCGCTCAGGCGCATCTTGAACGCGCATTAGCCTTTGACCGCTCACTTGCACCGCACGAAAAGGACAGTACTGAACGGGCAGACTACCCGAAAATGTACAATCCATATTCATTTGAAGACTTTAAGAAGTTTAGTTCTTACCTTAATTTAGGAAAATACACCGAAGACTTGATCAAGAACACTCCTGACCAAGTTATCGTCGAAGAGCCGAAGTATTATGAAGCCCTTGATGAAATCGTCAACCCGGACACCTTTGAAAACTTTAAGAGCTGGTTGCTCGTTAATACTTTAACCGGCGTTACAGGTTATTTAACAGATGATTTTCGGGTAACCGGCGGCGAGTTTTCCCGGGCAATTTCTGGATCAAAGGAAGCCATGAAACCGCAAAAAGCCGCTTACTACCTTACCGGCAACCGGTTTGATCAGGTCGTTGGTCTTTACTACGCTCATAAGTACTTCAGTCCGGATGCCAAAGCCGACGTTGAACACATGGTTCACCAAATGGTCGATGTCTATAAGCACCGCCTTGAAAACAATGATTGGTTAAGTGAATCGACCCGTAAACAGGCCATCGTTAAGCTGGATGCATTAGGCATCAACGTTGGTTATCCGGATGAACTCGATCCGTTATATAAGAAGTTCAAGGTTAATGAACAGCTTAGCTTACTTGACAATGCCCAATCCTTTAGCGAAATCGTTCTTGCTGATCATTACAGCCGGTGGGGCAAACAAGTTGACCGGACAAGATGGCAAATGCCAGCACACATGGTCAACGCCTACTACGATCCGCAATTTAACGTGATCGTTTTCCCAGCAGCAATTTTACAAGCGCCCTTTTATGATTTACATCAATCAGCAAGTGCGAACTATGGCGGAATCGGCGCAGTGATTGCCCACGAAATCTCTCACGCCTTTGATAATAATGGTGCCCAATTTGATGAAAAAGGAAATCTGCACAACTGGTGGACTGAAGCCGACCTGAAGCATTTCCAAGGCCTTGCTCAAGACATGATCAATGAATTTGACGGCCTTGAAACCGAAGCCGGAAAAGTCAACGGCAAATTGGTTGTTTCGGAAAACATTGCCGATGCCGGCGGTTTAAGCTGTGCGCTTGAAGCCGCAAAAGGCGAAGCCCAACCAGATCTGAAAGCATTCTTTATTAATTGGGCGCGAATTTGGCGGATGAAAGCATCAATGGAACGGATGAAACTGTTGCTTAACATCGACGTTCATGCTCCGCACGTCTTACGGGCAAACGTTCAGCCGAAAAACCTTGATGATTTCTACACGACCTTTGACGTCCACGAAGGCGATGGAATGTACTTAACACCGGATAACCAGGTCAATATTTGGTAATTCAAGAATTGAGTTAAGAGATTACGGAAAATTCCGTAATCTTTTTTATTTTTATGCTAAAATTTTTAGTATCTTAAAGAAAAGGATTGAGTGATTTTGAAAGATAAAAATTCCCTTTATATCAGCCGATCACATGCCATTTTCCCAATGTTATTTTCAATAATTATTATGTGGATGGTCACTTCCTGCTTTCCAACTAACGATCTAGGGGCCGCAGTTGCTTTTGGATTTCTTTTCCTATTAGGTGCATGGGTTTTCTTTTCTTACTTAACTGTTTTATTAAACAGTTCATTACCGTTAATTTCTATTCGGGAAAATACCATTACTTTTAGAAACGCAATTAACCGCTTTAAAGAAAATAACCTTATCGTTCCCGTTGACCAAATTAAACGTATTGTGTTCGAAGTCCCTCACTTAGATTTTGGATATCATAGTAGCGTTTATCGAACAAGTGGTAAACTCACAATTTACTTAAAATCAAAAGTTCCCGTTCCTAAAGGATTTAAGTCCAAAGATGACGGCGATTTCCATCAAATTACATACAAACTGACATGCGTCGCTTCATCTAAAACGATTTCTTTCTTTAAATTTTTTATCGGCTGGGCATCCTATCAAAACATCCAGTGTGATATTTATGATCCCGATGACCCTGATTAATTTTTAAGTGCTAATTCAAGAATTTAATTAAGAGATTACGGAAAATTCTGTAATCTTTTTTATTTTTATGCTAAAATTTTTAGTATCTTAAAGAAAAGGATTGAGTGATTTTGAAAAATGAAAAAATTTCGGTTTATATGAGTAAATTCAAGCTCATTGCGCTAACGATCATGTCACTTTTATTAGTTGCAATGGGCGTTGGCGTTTTGACTAGCGGTGACGCTGGAATGGGACTTTTCTGCATCATCCTTTTTGGCGTAACCGCTGTTGTCCCGTTAATTTATCTTTTCCATAGCAAGCAGTCGCTGGTCGTCTTAACAAAGGATTATATCCGCGTGCGCGTTCCAATGAAAGACACTGAATTTCAACTTTCAGCTGCGGATGTTGCCCAAATTGGGATGAGCGGAACAAAGAAAAACGCCCGGCTTAATTTACTAACCTCCAAGGAGGTCCCTGCAGATTTCAAAAAATTTGTTAAAACTCAAGCCGACAAGCACCTTATTTCGATTCCGCTTAACTACGTTGATTCCCACGTTGTTCTGATTTTAAATGACGCGGTTCAAGAGTGGCAAGAAGCCCTTGAAACTCAACGTGCAAAGGCCCGGGCAGAAGAAATTTCGGCTGACGCTCAAGTTCAAGAACAAGCTGAAAAGGAAACTTCACCGTTAGTTGCACTGAATACTGCTGCCAATAGTGTCGGCGCTTCTGGAAGTTTTGTAAAAAAGGGAAAATTTGTCCGCGAAGCAATGCAGTTCCCAGTTACTCCGGAAGAAAGTAAGCTTTTAGGAAAGCACATTGCAAAGACTTACGGCATTGTGATGGCTGAAATTTTAGCAAGTCTTTTCCTGGCCGTCTTCGAATTGATCTTTTCTGATCTTGGCGTTTTAATGCTTAAACTTGCATTTTCACTCCATGGAATCACCTACCTTATCTTCCTTGGATTGTTTATGTGGCTTGCCCAAAAGGCGCGGAAGACTCACCAAAAGGGCTATGAGATCGGGGCGATCGCCCTTACGATTTGGATGCTGACCCAATCAGTGCTTGTCGGTATCGGTGCCCTTTACGACACGGTCGGTTTTTCAAGGACCATGATCGTTACTGCTGAAGCTTTCTTAATAACCTTTGCGATTTTCAGCAGTTGTGCGCTATTCGGCCTTCAAACTAAGAAAAAAGTTGCCAGCTGGGGCGGCCCGCTTTTGGGAGCACTCTTTGCAGTTATTATCCTTATGCTCTTTAATATTTTGATTGGATCGACCCTTTTGATGAATCTCTTACTGGTTGCCGACATCGTTGTTTTTGTTCTTTATACGATCTATGACAATCAGATGATCAAGGTCCGTTTCCTTGCTAATTTCCGGGGCGAAGTTGCCGATGGTTATGACGGAACGTTCCTTGCGTTAGACAGTTCTTTAGATATCTTCCTTGATTTTATCAACCTCTTCTTGGATATCTTATCGATCTTTTCTTCATCAAATAACAATTAAAAGATTACAAACAAAAAGACGAAGTTCAACCGAACTTCGTCTTTTTCTTATTCTTCTGTCTTCTTCGCAATTCTTCCCTGTTGGATATAAACTGCAAGAATTGAGATATCAGCTGGGTTGACCCCGCTGATTCGGCTTGCTTGAGCCAACGTTTCAGGTTGAATCTTTGTTAATTTTTCAACCGCTTCCGTTGCTAACCCGTCAATTGCCTTGTAGTCAATATTTGCAGGAATCTTCTTAGCTTCCATCCGGTGAAGTTTTTCAACTTTTTCTTCCGCTTTCTTGATGTAGCCTTCATATTTGTATTGAATTTCGATTTGTTCAATGACCCGTTTATCAAGTTCATGGTCCGGAGCAGGAATAAACTTCAATAGGTCTTGGTAGCTCATATATGGCCGCCGTAATATGTCACTGGCTAATACGCCATCCTTCAATGCTTTGTCGCCATGAGCTTCAAGATAAGCATCAATTTCCGGATTTGGCTTGATTCGAATTGATTCAAGCCGCTTCTTTTCATCTTCAATGTCTTGCCGTTTTTGAACAAATTTTGCATACCGTTCATCTGAAATCAAACCGATCTCATGCCCGATATCCGTTAACCGCAAGTCCGCATTATCATGCCGTAAAATTAAACGATATTCAGCCCTAGAAGTCAACAACCGGTATGGCTCATTCGTTCCCTTTGTAACCAAGTCATCGACCAAAACGCCAATGTAAGCATCGCTCCGTTTAAGCACGATTTCTTTCTTGCCTAAAGCGTACCGGCCGGCATTGATTCCAGCAATCAACCCTTGACCAGCAGCTTCTTCATAACCTGACGTTCCGTTGATCTGACCTGCCGTATAAAGACCCTTAATCAACTTAGTTTCAAGGGTTGGCCGTAATTGATACGGGGAAACAACATCGTATTCGATTGCGTATCCCGGACGCATCATTTCGGCATCTTCAAGGCCCTTAACATTGTGAATCATTTGTAACTGAACTTCTTCAGGCAATGAAGTTGATAAGCCATCAATGTAGTACTCATCCGTCTTCCGTCCTTCAGGTTCAAGGAAAAGTTGATGCCGGTCTTTGTCAGCAAACCGAACGACCTTATCTTCAATTGATGGGCAGTAACGTGGCCCAACGCCTTCGATTACCCCGGTAAACATTGGAGCGCGATCTAGATTATCCCGAATGATTTGATGAATCTTTTCATTGGTGTAAGTTAACCAGCAGGATAATTGATCTTTAACTGGGATATAGTCATCATCTGAACTTTCAAAACTAAAGTGATTTGGTTCTGCATCTCCAGGTTGTTCTTCGGTTTCATCATAATGAATCGTGTTCCCATCGATTCGTGGCGGCGTCCCGGTCTTAAACCGGACAATATCAAAACCGTACTTTTCTTCAAGGTTTTTCGTTAATTCAAGGGCTGGTTGCGAGTTGTTCGGACCTGATGAATACATTAATTCCCCGATGATAATCTTCCCGCGAGAAGATGTTCCAGTCGTTAAAACAACGGTTTTGGCACCATAATGAGCACCAGTACTTGTAATAACTCCCTTAACTTCTCCATCTTCAACGATCAAATCATCAACCATTCCTTGACGCAACGTTAAGTTTGGTTCTTCTTCAAGCGTATGCTTCATTTCAATTGAATACTGCCGTTTATCAGCCTGAGCTCGTAATGCACGAACAGCTGGTCCTTTACTTGTATTCAACATCCGCATTTGAACATAAGTTTTATCGATGTTCTTTCCCATTTCGCCACCTAAAGCATCAATTTCGCGAACAACGGTTCCCTTGGCAGGGCCACCAACAGATGGATTACATGGCATGAATGCAACCATTTCAAGGGTGATTGTGAGCAATAATGTTTTGTTGCCCATTCGAGCAGCAGCCAATGCAGCTTCACAACCGGCATGGCCTGCACCAACAACGATTACATCGTAGTCTTTTGCCTTATAAGGTTTTCCTTTTGCTACTTCCATTGTTTCCTCCCTAATTTATTTTCCTAAACAGAACTTACTGAATAATTCATCCAATAATTCATCTTGATATGAATCTCCGGTAATTTCACCTAGATCTTCCCATGCATCGCGCATATCTGTTTGACACAAATCAACCGGCATTCCGTTCTTAATTCCGACTAAAACTGCATCAAGTGAGTCAGCTGCTTTATTTAATAAGGCAACATGGCGGGCATTGTTAATGATGACTTCATTTTGAGAACTTTCAATTCCGCTTGCAAACATATCTTTAATTCGTTGTTCAACATCTTCTACACCAATGTCATTTGGAATTGACGTTTGAATGATATTTTCTTTTCCAACGAGATCTTCGACTTCATCAATTTCGATTTTTTGTGGCAGATCCGTCTTATTCAAGATCACGATCCGCTGCTTATCCTTAGTTAAATCAATTAATTGCCGATCTTCATCCGTTAATGGTTCGCTTGCATTCAATACTAAAAGGACTAAATCACCTTGATCAATTGCCTTCCGTGAACGTTCAACCCCGATTTTTTCGACCTTATCTTCTGTCTCACGAATTCCAGCTGTATCGATCAATTTCAATGGGATTCCTTTAATATTGACATATTCTTCAATTACATCACGGGTTGTTCCGGCAACATCAGTAACAATTGCCTTATCTTCATGTAAAAGATAATTTAAAAGACTTGATTTTCCAACATTTGGTCGGCCAACAATTGCTGTTGCGAGTCCTTCACGTAAAATCTTTCCACCTTGAGCAGTTTCAAGCAACTTATCAATTTTCTTCTTAACTTCGATCGTCCGTTCCTTCAAAAGTTTTGTGGTAATCATTTCTGTCCCATCATATTCAGGATAATCAATATTAACTTCAACCTTTGATAAGGTATCAAGAATTTCTTCACGCAATCCACGGATCAACTTTGCTAAACTTCCACCAAGATGATCAAGCGCTAATTTGGCTGAACGGTCAGTTTTAGCCTTGATAATATCAAGGACTGATTCTGCTTGGGTCAAATCGATTCGACCGTGAAGAAAGGCCCGTTCAGTAAATTCACCTGGATTAGCCATCCGCGCACCGTTTGTCAGCAATAATTGCAGAATCTTGTTGGTTGGAACGATTCCGCCGTGACAGTTAATTTCAACAATGTCTTCCCGGGTATACGTCTTCGGTGCCCGCATAACGGTTACCATAACTTCATCGACGATTTCACCGTTTTTCGGATCAATAATGTGACCATAGTTGATCGTATGCGTTGGGACTTTCGTTAAGTCCTTTCCCTTAAACATTTTCATGATGATTGGCAATGCATCATCTCCGCTTAACCGCACAATTGAAATTGCACCTTCACCAGGCGGAGTCGAAATTGCAGCAATTGTATCATATTCTGTTTGTTCTTCTACCATTTCCGAATCCCTTTCTTCACTAATTTAGTTTGAAAAAAATAAAAAGTGCCTCCACCACACCAATTAGCGACTACTAAAAAGCGTGGATAAAGCACTTTGACTACTTTATCTACTATTCAAACTATCTCGTGGTTAATCTTACTTGGTTATTTTTTAAAAGTCAAGAAATCACCATAATAAACAGACTAAGATAGTGATAGAAAATTTGATCCGACGGGATCTTGTTTTCTATCACT